>CAITCX010000031.1 GCA_903890885.1 uncultured Dehalococcoidia bacterium | reverse complement strand
TGGAGTCTTCCGGTCCCAATCTGGCGCTCATGGAGTTGTCCCACGCTATAAAAAATACCCTCTTGATGGCAATGTTAATAAATATCCTGATACCCTGGGGTTTAGCAGTTACTTTAACTCCCATCAGCTGGCTGATAGGCATGCTGGCCTTTTTGTTTAAAGGTATAGTCCTGGCCGTAATAATGGGTGTATTTGAATCTGTCACCGCGAAATCGCGCTTGTTCGGTTTACGCACCTTTTTTATCCTGGCCTTTTCTCTGGCTTTCGTAACTATTATGTTCGAGTTGCTGGTATGATGAATCCAACTTCGATTCTATTGATCAAAGTACTTTTCGTGTTTATTCTGGGTACGGCGGCCCTGATAATCATGCAGAAATCACTGGCCTCATTGTTTTCCCTTTACAGCGTACAGTCGCTGCTAATGGCCGTAGTATCACTGGTGCTTTTCAAGGAGACGGGTTCTTATGTGCTGCTATCCCTGGCAATTCTGACCGTGATTACCAAAGTCGTAATTATTCCCTATATGTTGAACAAAGTGCGCAAAGACAGCGGTATCCACCGGGACTCCGAATTCAGATATCTTACCCCAGTCTCGGCTATCTTGGTAGGGATAGCCCTAATTTTCGTAAGTTACAGCTCTTTCTACCGGGTTTTTCAATTATCCCAGGATAATCTATTTTTCCTGGGAGCTGTTATCGGTGTGTCACTGGCTTTGCTGGGCATGCTGGTGATCTTCAGTCGCAAGAAAATAGTCACCAAGGCGGTCGGTTACCTCATGATGGAGAACGGGGTTTTGTTGTTCGGTCTTTTTATAGCCGAGTTGCCATTTATCATCGAGCTATTTATCATCGTAGATCTGGTTATTTTCATTTTGCTGGCAGCCGTTCTGTCGATGGGTATCGACTCCACCGAAGAGGATCTCACGCGCAAGTTAAACAATCTGACCAAATGGTTTAAGCAATAAGAGGTTATATGATTTTTCTGGCTTATATTATATCCGGATTGCTTCTGCTGGGCATCGTTGCTGCCCTTATGAAATGGCGGTTTAAGGGCGAGCAAACCGCCGTCTCCCGCTCCAATTTACTGAATTTCTTTACGCTAGGTCACGCTGGCATCTATTTAATCTTGACCCTCCTGGCCTTGATACGCCTCCCACTACCGGTTCTGGCTTTCAATAACTATCTGTTTATGGATCCGCTGGCCATTTATGAGGTGTTAATCGCTGAGACGATTTTCTTACTGGCAGCCGTATATGGACACGGCTATATCAAGAACTTGCTGGATCGCCGTGTCATCAAAGTGGAATCCCTTGAGCTTTTTTATGGCTCTTTTAACCTGTTGATGGTAATGGTGGTCTTCTCCTTCTTCTCCAACAATCTAGCCCTTTTCTGGATTTTATTGGAGTTAACCACTATCTTATCTGCTGTCCTGATCGTCACGCTAAGCGCCAGGGAAAACGTTATCGCCGCCTTGAAATATGTCTTTATCGCCTCCACCGCCATGCTCTTTTCCGTGATCGGTTTGATCATCCTTTTCGCCACGGCTAAACAGACCTCCGGCAGCGGGACCTTGAACTGGACGGAGCTCATGGTGATGGCCAATTCATTGCCTCCCTCTTTATTTATTTTCGCCTTTGTATTCTGTTTTATCGGCTTTGCTTCTAAGTCCGGCATAGTGCCTTTTCACACCTGGTTACCTCAAGCATATGCCAAGGCACCATCGATGGTCACCGCCGTCTTCTCCGCAGTTTTAATTAACAGCGGAATCTACGGAATAATCCGGCTTTATGCCGTAGCCCACCATAACGGGGCCTGGCATACCGTCTCAATTATCTTAATCGTCTTTGGAGTGCTCAGTATTGCCATCGCGGCTTTCAGTATGTTGCCCCGTACCAACCTGAAAAAACTGATCGGCTTTTCCAGCATCGAACACATGGGACTGATCTTGATCGGTACCGGACTGGGGGCTCCTGTCGCGCTCTTCTGGACGCTATATCACATATTGTCGCATTCTCTGATAAAAGCCCTGCTCTTCCTTTCTGCGGGCATCCTTAAAAATCAATTTGAAAGCAACTATTTACAAGATATGCCGGCAGCCTTAAAATTACAGCCTCTGGCCACCTGGGGAGTGATTTTAGGCACCCTGGCAGTAGTCGGTATGCCTCCCTTCCCTATGTTTTTCTCCAAGCTGTTTATTCTGGTCCAATTAGGCGCATTCTCTTTGCCTTTGCTCATTATTGTCCTGATATTTTTACTGATAGTAGCTGGGGCTCTGGCTTACCTCCTGATCCGCGCTTTTACCCAGCCGCCTGCGGATATTGTTAAACCTTACCGGGCAGACTGGTCGATGAAACTGCCGATTATTGTGCTTTTCGTAGGAATTATCGGCATCGTGGTCTATCTTTCTACAGGCCTGAGCGGTATTCTGAATACCATCACAGCCAGCCTGGGATTTTGAGGTCAGAAATGGATAACGATAGCCTAAAAACAACTAATTTGCTCCTGAACAAAATTTGTCAGGCCTACTTTACACGTCCGGCCGCTAATGAGGTCTACCTGCCCGTCAGCGAAAGTGACTTCCGGGAGTTGGTGCCCCTTTTGCCTGAAATTGAAGTGATATTGATCAGCCTTTTCTGTGTGGAAAACTTCGAAGGTTCTGCCGGATTCACCCTATTCTATGTGTTGGAAAAACGGCGAGAACGGAATATTGTGATCCTTCAGCGCCATCTCGAAGGAGCTGAGGCGGTTTCTGTCGCCGAATATTTGCCTTCCGCAGGCTGGTTCGAACGTGAAATCCACGATGGTTTCGGGATTGAGTTTTCCGATGCAGTAGACAAACGCCGTCTGTTTTTACACGAGGCATATCCCCACGGCTTTCATCCGTTGCTGAAATCTTTTAAAAACCAGGACATCACGCCAAGCCGCAAAAGCATAAACGCCACCGAAAACTATGTGTTTAAAGAGGTCAAGGGTTGTGGGGTCTACCAGATCCCGGTCGGCCCGGTTCATGCTGGCATCATCGAACCCGGCCACTTTCGCTTCAGTGTCATCGGAGAGACTATCTTCAATCTGGAAGTACGCATGTTTTATAAACATCGAGGATTAGAAAAGCTGGCTGAAGGTAAAAAACCTGGCGAAACCGTAATAGTCGCTGAAACCATTTCCGGCGACGAGTCGGCGGCCAACGCCGCAGCTTTCTGTCTGGCGGTGGAGAAGATAGCGCAATGCCGGGTCCCGGAAAGGGCCAATTATTTAAGAACAATTCTTCTGGAAATGGAGAGGATTTATTCCCATCTGGGTGATCTGGCTGGCATGAATGTGGATGTCGCTTTCGGGGTAGGCGCCAGCGATTTTCTCATCTTGCGAGAGGAAATTCTGCGGTTCAATGACACCCTGACCGGTTCCCGTTTTTTAAAAAACATTTTTTGCCTGGGAGGCCTTAAAAAAGATATCCCCAGCAAATCCCTGCTAACATTGAATAAATATCTAGACATCTTCCGCAACAGGCTGCAGAGGGCTAACGACTATATACACCGCACCAATTCAGCCATCGACCGCTTCGAAACCACGGGTATCATTAAAAAAGAGCTTATTCAGCCCTTGAACATCACCGGACCGGCAGCCCGGGCAACCGGGGTTGAAATTGATAACCGGGTCGACCATCCTTACGGGATTTATCATTTATTCGAGATCACCAAGAGAACGGCAGTGAATGGCGATGTGCTGGCTCGCTTTGACGTTAAGATGGCAGAGATTCTGGACTCCATCGATATTATTCAGAAAAGCATATCTGCCCTGAAAAGCGGCAGCATAATAGCCGAGGTCGTTATTAAGGATGGTTACGGGATGGCGCTGGTGGAATCCGCTCGCGGACAGAATCTGCACTGGATCTACGTCAAAAACGGGATGATCGACAGGTATAAAATCAGGACCGCCTCTTTCTGTAACTGGCAGTCTATCGAGCACGCGGTGCTCGGCAATATCGTACCAGACTTTCCACTGATCAATAAAAGCCTGAATTTATCCTATGCCGGAACGGACTTGTGAGGCCAAGCAATGATTGAACCCTTCCATAATTTATTTAGACCGAGACCCGCCCCGAAACAACCTCAGCGTGACAGCGCCTTCGAGGAGATAGGTCTGCAGCTAAAAAAAGAGATTGCCTCCATATTCGGCCGCAGTCTGGCCATCCGCGAAGTTGATTCCGGTTCTGATAACAGCACCGAGATAGAGTTGAATAATTTATCTACCCCATATTACGATATCGAGCGCTTCGGCATCTCATTTGTAGCTTCCCCTAAACACGCCGATGTCATGGTAGTGACGGGAGCAGTTACTCTCAACATGGAAACGGCCGTATTAAAAACCTACGAAGTTATGCCATCGCCTAAACTTGTCATCGCAATCGGGGACGATGCCTGCGACGGAGGCATCTTCAAAGGTACATATGCCGTGCGCGGAGGCGTCGACAAAATCCTGATGGTAGACATCAAAATCCCGGGTAATCCCCCCACACCCACCCAAATCATGATTACGATGAATGTCCGCGAACTGAGGCACTTCTTCAAGATGCGCCTGTGCACCCGCGCCCAGTGGGAGATTAGGGATTTGGCGCGCAAGATGCTGGAGCTATGTCGCGGCGTAGAGCCACTCCTGTTCAAGGATGTGGGACCCAACTGCCTGCTGGATA
>CAITCX010000030.1 GCA_903890885.1 uncultured Dehalococcoidia bacterium | reverse complement strand
GACCGCGCCCAAACCGTTTTGACCATCATCGATCCCGAAACTAAACCTTCTGATCTGGTATATCCGGGTCATACCTTTCCGCTCAGGGCTAGAGACGGCGGTGTGCTGGTCAGGGCCGGTCATACTGAGGCTATTGTGGATCTGGCCAAATTAGCTGGGCTGTATCCGGCTGGTGTGATTTGCGAGGTTCTCAATGACGATGGCACCATGGCTCGCCTTCCTGACCTGACCATCATGGCTGATAAATTCGGTTTTAAAATCATCAGTGTGAGCGACTTGATTGCCTATCGCTCACGCCATGAGAAGTTGGTACACCGGGTGGCTACGGCCAAATTGCCTACCAAATTCGGTGAATTTACTGCTATCGCTTTTAAAAGTGATGTCGATCCTGCTGAGCACATCGCCCTGACCATGGGTGACGTATCCGAAGGTCCGCCTGTACTGGTCAGAGTACACAGTGAATGTGCCACTGGTGATATCTTCGGCAGCCTGCGCTGCGACTGTGGCGAGCAGTTGGCCATTGCTTTGAAAATGATCGCCAAAGAGGGTCGCGGAGTTTTGATCTATATGCGACAGGAAGGACGAGGCATCGGCTTTCACAATAAAATCAAGGCTTACGCTTTACAGGACCAGGGAATGGATACAGTAGAAGCCAATGTGTCACTGGGTTTTGCGGCGGACCTGAGGGACTACGGTGTAGGTGCTCAGATTATGACTGATCTTGGCATGCATGAGATCAAGTTGATTACCAATAACCCCAAAAAAGTCATTAGTCTGGCCGGTCACGGTTTAAAGGTCGTTGAAACCGTTCCGGTGGTGGTCAAACCAAATCCGCATAACCGGCGTTACCTGGAGACCAAGCAGAATAAAATGGGCCACCTGCTCGATATCGCTAAGATCATTGAAAGCACTGAAGGGAAAAAATAGTTGACCTGACTGAGGTCTTGACCGTATAATTCTCTCGTTAATATTTTAAATAATATCCGGATTTATTAAGTCACTAATGGAGACGATATGAAAAATAATAAAACCTTTGAAGGTATGCTGCTCGGTGAAGGCCTGAAGTTTGGGTTGGTAGTTGCCCGCTTTAACGACTTTATCACCAACAAAATGCTGGAAGGCGCCCTGGATACACTTCTTAGACACGGAGTTGTCGAAGAAGATATCGAGGTTACCATGGTTCCTGGTGCTTTCGAAATTCCCCTGGTAGCCCAGAAACTGGCCAACGCTAAACGCTATGATGCCATCGTTTGCCTCGGCGCTGTAATACGCGGCGGTACTCCCCATTTTGAATATGTGGCTGCAGAGGTAACCAAGGGTATAGCTCAGGTGAGTCTGAACACAGGCCTTCCGGTTATTTATGGCATCATCACAGCCGATACCCTGGAACAGGCCATCGAGCGGGCAGGCACTAAACAGGGCAATGAAGGTAGCAAAGCGGCTCTCACTGCTATTGAAATGGCTAATTTGATTAAAAGCATAGAATAAATATTGTTCTAGTTATGTCAATCCCCCTGGTCGAATTGGTCGCCAGGGGGTTTTGTTTGGTCATTAACCATACCATATTTATTTCAATCCTGGATTAAGTGGAATTCTGTCTGCCAACTTTGATATAATACGACAGATGGCTGAAGACAGTCTTTCGTTAGAGGTAATATCTTGGCAAACGAAAACAAACAGGGCAGCTCTAATCGGGATTCAGCGGATGCTGAGCGTTTAAAACAGCGCATCGATCTCATGGATGAGCGCCTCGATAATATTGACTCTGTGGTTTCTGCCGTGGCTGAGCGCGTTATGAAGCAGCCGGTTTCTCTGCTGTTATCCTGTCCTCACTGTGGAAAAAACATCGAAGTAGCGCTGGTCGGCCAGCAGAAACCCACCTAGTTTTTTCCTGACTATTATTTTCTCCATTAGATTACTCTTGTGTTCTCATAGGTAGTATCATGCTGCAATTGATCATAATAGCCGTCTACTTTATGGCCGTCATCGGGATCGGTCTGGCTGGTCGGCGCCGTCATTTGAGGTTTGATGAGTATATGACTGCCGGTCGCAAATACTCGACGCCTTTCATCACCGGTTCGTTGCTGGCTACTATCATTGGCGGTTCAGCCACTATCGGTCTGGCTGGTCTGGCATTCAGTCGCGGACTTACTGGTGCCTGGTGGCTGTTGGTCGGCTCCCTGGGCTTGATTGTTCTGGGTTTCTTCTTCGCCGCTAAAGTGCGTAATTTCGGTTTTTATACGCTGCCGCAGATAATTGAAAAGCATTACGGCGCTAAAGTTTCTCTATCTTCTTCTATTGTTATCGTTCTGGCCTGGACGGGCGTCACTGCTGCCCAGATCATCGCTGCCGGTAAGATCCTCTCCGTCCTGGGTATCGGTTCATCTGAGGTCTGGATGGTCGTCTTTACTCTTATCTTCCTGGGCTACGCCTTCACCGGTGGGCAATATTCGATTATTCGTACGGATATTCTGGACATAGTTTTAATCTTCGCCGGTATTTTTTGCGGTTTGGGAGTTCTGCTGTATAAAGTTGGGGGTCTGGGACAGCTGTTCTCCGTCATGCCGGTTGATAAACTGTCTTTTCCTGTCAGCAGTTCTTTCGGGGTCATGGATCTTTTGGCTTATCTACTTGTAGTAGGCCTGACCTATGTCGTCGGACCAGACTTATATGGTCGGCTTTTCTGTGCTCGGGATGGCAGTACCGCTCGTAAAGCTGCCTTCTGGGCGGCCGTTTTGATCGTACCTTTGGCTTTCGCCATTTCGCTGATCGGCATGGGCGCGTCATTGCTCTTTCCTGGCATCTCTTCCGAACAGGCTTTTCCGCAGTTGATCACCGGCCTGCTGCCGTCTCTAGTCGGTGGATTGGTCATGGCAGCTCTGGTGTCTGCTATTATGTCAACTGCTGTAGCCACACTTTGGAGTTCCAGCACTATTCTTTCTATCAACGTTATCGGCTTCTTCACAAAACCGCAGGATGACAGACGATCTCTACTCTTTTCTCGCCTTTCCATCTTGATTATCGGACTGGCTTCCCTGGGACTGGCCCTGGTCTTGAAAGGCGTTATTTCTACTATCGTTTTCGCCTATACCATTTATACCTGTGGAGTCATAGTACCTGCCATCGCAGGTTTTTACCAGCATAAGTTAAAAGTAACGCCCAATGCAGCTTTGGCTTCAATCATCGGCGGAGGCGCGGTTGGGCTTATCAGCAAACTGCTGTCCATCAAATACCTGGATGTAGGAGCTATCGGTATTAGCCTGGCTTTGCTGCTGATAATCAGTCTGGTGGAAAACCGCCTGCATTACTCCAGGAACAAGCCGGTTAATCCGGTACTTTGATCGAATTGCCGCTGCACTGCCAAATCGCTTTTCAAAAGTACAATCTCGTTGGTTGCTTGCACTACCGCCTGGGTGAGGTGACCGCCCAGAACCTGGTGGTCTGAACTTCCCACCGCAGCATGCAGGTGAACTTCATAAGTGTCGCCTTGCT
>CAITCX010000029.1 GCA_903890885.1 uncultured Dehalococcoidia bacterium | reverse complement strand
CTGGATGGGACCGGAACTGGATCTGCACCGGATGACGGTGGATGAAGCGCTGCCGAAAATAGATGATTTTTTACATGACATGTATGCTGCGAAGTTGCATTACGTGCGGATAGTGCACGGCAAAGGCACGGGCGTTCTCAAGCAGGAAGTAGGCCGTTACCTGTCAAGTCATGCCCTGGTTAAAACCTTTCGCCAGGCCGACCGCTGGAGCGGCGGATACGGCGCTACCGAGGTTGAACTGGTCAATAAATAGGCTGGCAGGATTTGAGCCTCGCCTTTCTTCTCAAGCCCCCCTGGACTTCAATGAATTCTATTTTGGTTGGCAATTTCCCAGCCCAGCCTGAATAACTTCCGGCAAGTTTAACAGTCACTTACCCCGGCAAAACATTTCCTTTTAATAGTAGTTAGAATGTAATTGAAAGGATAAATAAGGCCATTTTTACACAAGCGTAAGAATGGGAACAAGCATTTTGACCACAAGGTCAGGATGACTTAGTTTTAAGACCGGGCGAAAAAAGTATGGGTAATCTAAGGCTGGCCTTTTTCTTAGCTTATAAATCTATCATCAAGGGAAGCTTCTGGACGCTGATATTGATTATACTGGTCACTTCTTTGAGTTTTTCCAATCTGATCCTCACGCCGTCACTGATGACCGGAGTGACCGCCGCCCTGAACCAGCAGCAGATTGAAACCCTTTTCGGCAATATTGTGATAGACCCTCCAGCCAACCAGACCTACCTGAGCCAGGTCAGCCAGATTGAAAGTCAGCTAGACCAGATACCGGAACTGGCCGGAGCCGCCAAACATTTGAACAACAGGGCTTTCTTTGAATACAAATGGCAGCAAAACAGCTCATTTCTGAAGAAAGGGCAAAACGGCAACTGGACGGTAATCGGCATCGACCCTGAAAAGGAAAGCGCGGTGACCACTATTCATGAATCCATCATAAATGGAAGCTACCTGGCAGAAAATGACCGTGACGCGATTCTCCTGGGAGTGGAGATCGCGGGTGGTAACCAGACCAGCACTTTGCCATATCTGACAATGGGCGGGGTAAGAGCCGGTGATAAAATCAGATTGACTTACCCTAATAATATCCAGCACGTATACACAGTAAAAGGTGTTTTCAAGGCCCGCGAGGGAGGAGCCAACAACCTGGCCTATATAACCCACCGGGACATGGTGGCAGTTTTAGATAGTTCGGTCCCGGTGGACTCTGCCAATCAAATCCTGATACGAACGAAAACCGGAATTGATGAAAAGCAAATGATTGCCAAACTTAAAACTCTGGATATCAACGGGCAGATAAGAGGCTGGGAAGAATACGGCAGAGGAGTGGGTGAAATAGTAGCAAGCTTTGGAACTATTACTTCAATCATCGGTGCAATCGGCTTGATAGTGGCCGGAGTAGTGATGTTTATAGTGATATACATCAATGTCACGCACCGTAAAAGACAGATAGGCATCCTCAGGGCCATCGGAGTGAACCGCGGAGTAGTATTACTTTCCTATTTGCTGCAAGCCCTGTTATACGCCTGTCTCGGCATTATTTTCGGGGGTATAATCCTGGGGTACATGATCAAACCCTATTTTGATTCTCATCCTATCGATTTACCGGTTGGTCTGGTCAGACTGGTGGTAGACCAATCGAGCATAGTAAATGCAATAAGCTGGCTTCTGGCAGCATCATTGCTGGCCGGATTGATCCCGGTGCTGAACGTTACGCAGGAAAGCATTATTAAAGCTATCTGGGGAGATTGACCAAACAGCAGCTATACCGAATACAAAGCGGGAAATCCGGCATTATGATTAAAGTTGAAAACCTGAAAAAGGTCTACGGAAAAGGTGTTAACGCCACCCATGCCCTGAAGGGAGTAACCCTAAGCGTCAATTCGGGAGAATTTGTAGCTATCATGGGCAGAAGCGGTTCAGGAAAATCAACGTTATTGCACCTGCTCGGACTGCTGGATGCCCCCACCAGCGGCTCTATTCTAATAGATAACATCAATGTGTTGAAGCTGTCTACCGAAGCACAGGCCAATTTCAGGCTCAACCACATGGGCTATGTTTTCCAGGAATATTCACTGATTTCAGAGTTAACTATTTTAGAGAACGTGTATATCCCGGCCGTTTGCCTGGGGAAAAAGAACGATTATAAGAGGCGGGCACGGGAAATACTGGACACGGTGGGACTGAATGAGCGAATAAACCACTACCCGCATGAAGTTTCCGGTGGCGAACAGCAGCGGGCGGCCATCGCCAGGGCCCTGATCAACCAGCCCAAAATCCTTTTTGCCGATGAACCAACCGCTAGCCTGGATACAATTTCCTCCCGGATAGTCCTGCAGCTTTTCCTAAAACTTAACAAAGAGCAAAAACAGACGATAGTGATGGTTACCCATGAACCGGATGACAGGAGTTACGTGGACAGAGTCATCTGGCTGAAAGACGGGCTCATAGATAATCAATAGAAAGACAGGGCTAGAGAGGTGATGTAGCATATCTTGTGTAAATTAATAAAGAGATAAAAGAAAGGGCGTATCCT
>CAITCX010000028.1 GCA_903890885.1 uncultured Dehalococcoidia bacterium | reverse complement strand
GATTTTTATCTCGTGTTTGACGGCCTTGATCAAATTAGGCAGAGACGCATATCTGGGCGCGCCCAGTTCCAGTTCAACCGTTAACATCACCGGCAGTTTAGCCTCAACAATCTGACTGCCGTTCTCTATCTCTCGCCGCACGGTAATAGTTTGCTTCGTTATATCTATTCCAACAATATTGGAAACATAAGTCAGCTGCGTAAATCCCAGGCGCGTAGCAATGCCGGGCCCAGTCTGCGCGGTATCGCCGTCGATAGCCTGTTTACCGCAGAGGACTATCTGCACCGGATCGCTTTCGTTAAGTTTACTAACTGCCGACGCCAGCGTATAGCTGGTGGCCAGAGTATCCGCGCCAGCCAAAGCACGATCAGAGATCAAGATAGCCTGATGTGCACCTAAAGACAAACATTCCCTCAACTGTGCTTCTGCTGCCGGAATACCCATAGTGATAACCGAAACGGTACCGCCATACTTTTCTGTCATTTTCACGGCAGCTTCCACAGCTACCAGATCGTATGGGTTACAAATAGATTCGACGCCAGCTCGCACAAGGGTATTCGTGGCAGGATCTATTTTCACCTGGGTTGTATCCGGAACTTGTTTAACACAAACTACTATATGCATCTTTTTTCCACCTTGCGTTATTATATGATAATCACGCCTAACCTTCAATTTACGTCTAAGATTTACGACTAAGATTATATGCATGATCACAATGTATTTTCTTTTAATAAAACTATATTTATACTACTTGTTACTATAAGCGAAATATGTTTATTAATTTTGTTTCCTTCTTAAAATTTGTTGTCATCTCTGCTATAATCTGAACCATGATAATTGATTTCCATACTCATATTTTTTCTCCCGCTGTTAAAGAAAGAAAAATGGATTATGTTCGGCGTGACCCTCTCTTTGCACAGTTATATGCTGATCCCAATGCCAGGTTAGCTACAGTAGATGAATTAATACAAACAATGGACGATCAGGGTGTAACTGCCTCTGTAGTTCTGAATATCGGATGGAGCAGTCCTGCACTCTGCTGTGAAAGCAATGATTACATTATTGAATCGGTAGCACGTTATCCTAAAAAGCTTTTTGGCTTTGCGATGGTAGACTTCAATTCACCTGAAACAGCTATAAATGAACTGGCCAGATGTGTTAAAAACGGCATCAGGGGAGTTGGCGAAGTCCGCTTCTCAAGCGCTCAATTATCAGACTCTCGCGAAATACAACCGATTTTGGACTATATAATAGAAAAAGAGTTAATAATGATGGTCCACACTTCAGAACCCGTGGGACATTCATACCCGGGTAAGGGGGATTCTACCCCGGATTTGCTTTATCCATTTATCAAATCCTCGCCTAAACTTAAACTTATCTGTGCTCACTGGGGCGGTGGCATGCCTTTTTACTTCCTGATGCCTGAAGTTAAAAAAGCCTTAAGCCAGGTGTATTTCGATTCTGCAGCTTCGCCATATCTATATTCTCCGGGAATCTATCACCAAATGGCCTCATTGGTAGGTGATCAAAAATTACTCTTTGGCAGCGATTATCCCCTGCTTACCCCAAAACGCTTACTTCAAGAAATAGAAAGCCTGAATCTACCTGCATTAACGAGAGAACGTTTGCTTTATACCAACGCTGCGGCTTTGTTGGAGATTTCTGAATAAGGTGCAGACTGATAAGACTATACGCGCTTTTATAGCCATAGAACTCTCAGATCAAGTGAAAGAAGGTTTACGAAATCTGCAAGCCCGCATAAAATCCTCTAATTCCGCTCTGGCTAAATGGGTCGATCCAAACAGCATCCACTTAACCCTTAAATTCCTGGGTGAGACGCGCCTGGACTGCCTGCCTTCCATCGTTTCAACCTTGGAGAATTTGGCAAATATTTTTCACCCATTCAGACTGTCAGTGACGGAGCTAGGTGCTTTCCCTGACCTTCAAAGGGTTCAAGTAATCTGGGTTGGCTTAACAGGTGATATGAACGTCTTAATACGGCTTCAGCAAGATGTGGAAAAAACCATATCTCCAATAGGTTTCCCTACTGAAAAAAGAGGCTTTACGCCTCATCTGACCCTTGCCAGAATAAGAGATACCTCTTCTCTTCAAGATAGGCAAAAACTGGGTATTCTTATTAAACGGACCTCCATCGAGTCTCCCCTTAACTTAACGGTCGCCTCCATAAATTTAATACAAAGCCACCTGACCCCAAACGGAGCGGTTTACACAAATCTACATTCAGCAAAGCTAAATCAAAGCTAACTCCATTCGTGTTGCGCTTAGTTTGTTTTTGATGTATACTGCAATTCAAACTGGATGGGAGGTGGACTTTTGGAACCTAATACTAATTTCCCCAAGTGTCAAAAATGCAAATCCGGTGATTTAGTACCTCTTTCTGATTTCGGCAGTCAAGGCGCGGCGATCCAATACAAGGCCTGGGTTTGCACTAATCCCGATTGTGGTTTTAATCTGAAAATCCGCAATGGCGATGTCTATATCTATGAACCTATAAATAACGGGGCGCATTCAATTCGCAATCACTAAACCTCTCTGAATTTGTTGAAATATTTCGGAATAGGTGGAAAAAGTGCTTCCTCAAATGAAAATTCTCAAGAAGGCAGCACTGGATCTTTTATTCCCGCAGATTTGTTTAGCTTGCGGGAGTGAGGGTGAGTTAATTTGTGGCAATTGTCAGAAATCTCTACCTCGTATCTATCCGCCTATTTGTCCCAGATGT
>CAITCX010000027.1 GCA_903890885.1 uncultured Dehalococcoidia bacterium | reverse complement strand
TTTACTGATTGTAATCAGGAAAGTCGGAAGCCTGGAAGCCTCAATTGAAGGATAATCTAATTGTGTAGCGACTCTCAAATATCTCTCCCCCTGGTAATCTATGTCTTCAACTTAGCACCATTGTAGTCCTGCCAGGTAAAAAGAATGTTAATCCTTGGTCTAAAAAATAAATAAAAGGTTACAATACATTACAAAGACGTAAATTATTTGGTAGTAAGTGTTCCAAGAATAGTAACGGCTACCGGCAACCGCTTGCCGGTATAAGATTATATGTTATAGCTTTTTCAAATACCTATTTTTAAATACGTTAGTACTCTTAATACTTGCGCAGGCAGGCACAAAGTTGTATTATGAAGATTGAGACTGAACGAAGTTTCACTTAAAGTATTTAACTAGCGGTAAACTGCAAAAACCAAGACAGTGTTTAGCGGCAAAGGAAGATTAATTATGGCCGTAAATTTTAAAGTTAAAGAAGACCCGCAGATGCAGGTGACACGCCAGATGGTCGAAAAGATGAGCGGGGAAAAAACCTCTACCTGTTTTCAGTGTGAAAAATGCAGTAATGGCTGCCCGATGACTTTTGCCATGGACATTTCGCCTCACCAGGTCATGCATTTAATTCAACTGGGTTCGGTGGATAAAGTAATCGACAGCGACACCATCTGGGTCTGTGCTTCATGTGAGACCTGTACAACCCGCTGCCCCAATAATATTGATATCGCGCACGTTATGGATACTTTAAGGCAGTTGTCAGTGAAGAAAGGGGTTAAAGCCTCTCAAAAAGTAGCGCCTGTATTTCATCAAGTCTTCCTCGGCAACGTAAAAGCACTGGGTAGAATGCATGAGTTGTCGATGGCAGTGCTTTTTTCTCTTAAAGCCGGGGGTATCAAAGGTCTACTTGGGCAGTCAACTTTTGGTTTAAAGATGCTGCGCAAAGGTAAGATGAAGCTATTGCCAGAGCGTTTCAGCAGTGGTAAACAGGTAAGAAATATCTTCTGCGAGACGGAGAGCGAAAACCGATGAAAGTATCTTATTTCCCCGGGTGTTCGCTTGACGGTACTGCCATTGAATACAATGAATCTTTGAGGTGGACGTCTGAGCAGTTGGGTTTAGACCTTCAGGAACTGCCAGATTGGAACTGCTGCGGATCGTCCTCAGCCCATGTCACCAATGATAAGCTGGCCGTTTCTCTGGCCGGCCGTAATTTGCTTATTGCCGACAAAATGGATATGGACCTTATGGTGCCCTGTGCGGCCTGTTTCCATAGGTTGAAATTTGCCGATAAAGCGTTAAAGTCTGGGCAATCGGTTCTCGGTTCTAATCAGAGTTATCAGGGCAACTTTAAAATTAAAAGCAGTGCCGATTTGATATGGGAGAACGTGGGGGAAAAAGCTCTGACTGCCAAAGTCAGGAAGCCCCTCACCGGTTTGCAGCCAGTCTGCTATTACGGCTGCTTAACAGTCAGGCCACCCAGGATCACCGATGCCCCAGATCCTGAAAATCCGATGGCGATGGATGAAATAATGAAAGCACTGGGGGCTGATGTAAAAAACTGGTCTTTCAAGGCTGATTGCTGCGGTGGCAATATAATGTTGACTCATCCTGAATTAGCCAAGAAAATGGTAAAGAAACTCTTAGATATGGCGCTGGAAGCTGGTGCCAATTGTATAGTGGCTGGCTGTCCGCTATGCCAATCCAATCTAGATACCCGGCAGAATGAGATCTTAAATCAAAACAGTCAACCTTATAACTTACCTGTATATTACTTTTCTGAATTAATGGGGCTGGCTTATGGTGATCCCCATTTAGAAAATTATTTAAACAAACATCTGACAGACGCAAAATCCTTGCTCGCGCAAAAGGGCTTGTTATAGAGGAATCGATATGAGTGAACAGGCTAAGAAAAAAGTCGGAGCGGTGATGGTAGTCGGTGGCGGTATCACAGGTATGCAATCCGCCCTTGACCTGGCCAACTCCGGTTTTAAAGTCTTTCTGATAGAGAAAACCTCTGCTATCGGCGGGCGCATGGCTCAGTTGGATAAGACCTTTCCCACTAACGATTGCTCGATGTGTATGATCTCACCTAAGCTGATCGAAGTTGCCAAGCACCGTAACATCGAGATTATCACCAATGCTGAACTGCAAACGCTGGAAGGGGAAGCAGGTAGTTTCAGCGCCGGTATATTGAAAAATCCCCGTTATATTGATCTGGAAAAATGTACCGGGTGCGGCGATTGTGTTACCGCTTGCCCGGTGGAATTAAAAAACGATTTTGAACAGGGCTTGAACAATCGCAAGGCCACTTACAAACGTTATCCTCAGGCCATTCCTGGCGCTTTTGCCATTACGAAAGGCGACCGTCCTCCTTGTAAACTCACCTGTCCTGCCGGGTGCAACGGTCAGGGTTACATTGCTTTGACTGGTAAAGGAAAGTATTTGGAGGCCTTTGACCATATCAAGCAGTGGATTCCTTTACCCGCCTCAGTCGGGCGCATTTGTCACCATCCTTGCGAGCAGCAGTGTAACCGCGGCCAGCTGGATGAACCTCTTGGTATTGCGCCTATCAAGGCCTTTATAGCGGATACTGTCCGCCGAAAACGGAAAGAGGGCTCAATAGCCTGTGCATCTAAGAACCTGATCGATCGCACCAAACCCAAGGTTGCCGTGGTAGGGTCTGGTCCTTCCGGGTTAACCTGTGCAGTTGATCTGGCTAAAAAAGGTTACCCGGTCACTATTTACGAAGCAGCTTCTCTGCCAGGCGGCCAATTACAGTGGGCCATACCCAAATATCGCTTGCCCCGCGAGGCGCTGGCAGCCGATATTCAGGAAATACTTGACCTGGGTATCGAACTGGTATTAAATACGCCCATAAAAGATAATTTCAATCTGGACTATTTAAAAGCCCAGGGTTATAAGTCAATTTACTTGGCCGTCGGTATGCCGAAAAGCCGTAACTTGAGCGTTCCAGGCGCTGAATTGCCCGGCGTGCTCTTAGCTCTGGATTTTCTTAAAGAAGTTAATCAGGACCATCCTGTTAGGATTGGCAAAAGGGTAGTAGTGATAGGCGGAGGCAACGTGGCGATGGATGTTGCCCGCAGTGCCCGGCGTCTGGGGGCTTCCGAAGTCCTCGTTTTTTGCCTGGAATCCAGAGATGAAATGCCTGCCCACAGCTGGGAAATCGAAGAAGCTGAAGAAGAGGGTGTGCGAATTGAGAACTCCTGGGGACCTCAGGAGATAAAATCCAAAGATGGCAAAATCGCAGCTGTCGAATTTATGAAATGCAATTCTGTATTTAACAGAGAAAAGAAGTTTGATCCGCAGTATGATAAAAACACAACGACTAAGGTTGAATGTGATACGGTTATTGTAGCTATTGGGCAGTCCACCGATTTGTCTGTGCTTTCTCAAAATACCGCTGTTAAAACCACCCGCGGCGGTTTAATAATTGCCGATCCTTTGACTTTAGCTACGGATGGGGTCGGTATTTTCGCCGGCGGGGATGCCGTCAGCGGGCCCAAATCGGCCGTAGAGGCTATTGCTCACGGTCACGATGCGGCTATTTCTATCGAACGATATTTAAACCGTCAGGATTTGAAGCAGGGTCGTGACAAACCTACTGAAGCTTCTGCTGCTTTGCCGGAAGGCCAGCATACCAGGCAAAAACGCGTAAAAATTCGCAAGATTGATATGCAGCGCAGGCTGTCCAGTTTCGATGAAATGAACCTGCTATATTCTGAAGAAGAGGCTGAACGGGAAGCAGACCGCTGCCTTAATTGCGGTTTATGCAGTGAATGTTTGCAGTGCGCGGCAGTCTGTCAGGCTAAAGCCGTGGATCATTCGCAGAAAGCAGAGATACTGAAATTGAAAGTGGGTTCAGTTGTACTGGCTCCGGGTTTCGATCCGTTCGATGCCAAAATTAAAAGCGAATACGGTTACGGCCGTATGCCTAATGTGGTGACCAGTCTCGAGTTTGAACGCATCCTTTCGGCTTCAGGTCCTTACCAGGGTCAAGTCAAGCGACCCTCCGATGGAAAGCATCCGGTCAAAATCGGATGGATTCAATGTGTAGGTTCGCGCGATCAAAGCTGCGGCCGCGATTATTGCTCCTCGGTCTGCTGCATGTATGCTACCAAGGAAGCCATTATTGCCAAAGAGCATGAAAACTCCATTCAGCCCACTGTTTTTTATAACGATATTCGGGCTTTCGGTAAAAGTTTCGAAAGATATTATGAGTCTGCGCGCGAAAAATTCGGCGTGCGTTATATCAACAGCATACCATCAGGGGTAAAAGAACTACAAAAGAGCCGAAATCTTCTCCTTGAATATTCCGGAGATGACGGCCAGAAAATTCAGGAAGAATTCGATCTGGTTGTTCTTTCTGTAGGTCTGGTTCCTGCCGAAGGAACCCGGGAATTGGCGAAACGGGTGGGTATTCAGCTTGACCGCTTCGGATTCTGTCCTGGCGATGAAAGATCTCCAGGAACTACCAATCGTCCGGGTGTCTTCGTGGCTGGGGCTTTCACAGCACCTATTGATATCCCTGAATCCGTTATGAGTGCCAGTGGGGTGGCCTGTTTAGCGGGAGAGATTATTCAGGAAGAACGCGGCTCTCTGGTTAGCGAAAAAGTCTATCCGCCTGAAACCGAGGTTGACGGTGATCCTAGAGTGGGTGTTTTTATCTGCCGCTGCGGCTCAAATATCGCCAGGGTGGTTAATGTCCCTGAAGTAGTTAAATATGCAGCCGCCATCTCTAATGTTGTTCACGCTGAAGAAAATCTTTACACTTGTTCAACCGATACTCAGGAAAAGATGATCAAAGCCATTAAAGACAAGAACTTAAATCGCGTTGTCGTGGCTTCCTGTAGTCCACGCACGCATGAGCCTCTTTTTCAGGACACGATTCGGGAAGGTGGATTGAACAAATATTTATTTGAAATGGCCAATATTCGTGATCAGTGTTCCTGGGTGCATGCTACGCATATGCCTGAATCTACCGAAAAAGCCAAGGACCTGGTCCGCATGGCTGTAGCTCGTTCGATAACTTTATTGCCTTTACATCAGCAGCGGGCGGAAGTAACTCGCCGCGCTTTGATAGTCGGTGCTGGTTTGGCCGGTATGACAGCCGCGCTTTCTTTTGCCGCGCAGGGTTTCGAATCAGTTCTGGTGGAGAAAGAAGACGAATTGGGTGGTAATCTGCGTAGAATATTTTATGCTGACGGCATGATTGATCCTCAACAGGTCCTGTTTGACATAACCAGTAAAGTTGAGTCAAATTCGTTAATAAAAGTGTACCGGAGCGCTAAAGTTATTAAAACCAGTGGTTTTCTGGGTAATTATTCCAGTGATATAGCCGCCAAAAACGGGGAGCGTGATACTGTTAAACATGGTATAGTGGTCATCGCAACCGGCGGTGCAGAGTATCAGCCCACAGAATACCTATACGGCAGCGGATTGGATGTGATCACTCAGTTGGAGTTGGAAAACAAGTTGGCTAGGGGTGAAAACACTGTTAAGAAACTTAAGTCGGTAATTATGATTCAGTGCGTAGGTTCGCGCGAACCGGCGCACCAATATTGCAGCCGGGTCTGTTGTACTCAGGCTGTTAACAACGCCATTCGATTGAAAGAAGCCGATCCTGAGATCGATGTCGCTATTTTGTACCGCGACATACGCACTTATGGAATGCACGAACTGCAGTACCGCAAGGCGCGGGAGTTGGGTGTTACATTTATCCATTTTGATGCGGCAAAAAACCCGCAGGTCACCAGAGAAAATAATCGGCTGCATATAGCCGTGATGGATCTGGCCATTAATCGCGAAATTGTGTTTGATCCGGATCTGCTGGTCCTTAGCGCGGCGGTTCGTCCTCAACCCGACGCTGATGAATTTGCCAGCTTATTCAAGTTATCTCTTACCCAGGACAAGTTCGTTATGGAAGCCCATATGAAACTGAGACCTCTGGATCTGGTTAATGAAGGCATGTATATCTGCGGTCTAGCCCACGCACCCAAGAACATTTCAGAATCGTTGATTCAGGCTAGAGGAGTTGTTTCACGGGCTTTGACTGTGCTTTCCCAACCTTATCTGATGGTCGGTGGAATAATATCGGTAGTTGATCCGGAAAAATGCGTAGCCTGTTTAACTTGCGTGCGCGCTTGCCCTTACGATGTTCCCCGTATTAATGAAGAGGGTGTGTCTTATATTGAGCCAGCTGCCTGCCAGGGTTGTGGTATTTGCGCTGGTGTTTGTCCGCGTAAGGCCATTACCTTGCAGAATTATTCTGATGAACAAGTCATGGCTAAGACCAGGGTGCTGGTGGAAGCCGCACCGGAGAAATAACGATTATGGATAACCATTACGAACCCAAGGTTGTAGCTTTTTGCTGTCATTACTGCGCGTATTCTGCTGCTGATTTGGCAGGATCCATGCGCCTGGAGTATGCCCCTAACGTGCGTATCGTCCGCATCATGTGCACTGGTAAGGTGGATACCCTCCATCTTCTCAAAGCCTTTGAAGACGGGGCAGATACTGTTTATGTGGCCGGGTGTGAAGAAGGCAGCTGTCATTTTCAGGAAGGCAATCTGCATGCCAAAATGAAAGTTATTCAGGCCAAAATGCTCCTCAAAGAGGTGGGTCTCGAACCTGAACGCCTGGAGATGTATAATATTAGCGCTTCAAATTCGGTTCTATTCGCCAGGGCAGCCGATGAGATGACTGAGTTGGCACGCAAACTGGGACCTAATCCCCTCAAGAAAGCTAGAGGTGAAGTCAAATGATTGTAGGTGAAAGAAAGCCTTTTGAACAAATCTGGGAAAGCGTTAAGGATTTAAAAAGTCTTTTAGTGCTGGGTTGCGGTACCTGTGTCGCCGTTTGTCAGGCTGGTGGTGAAAAGGAAGTTGGCCTGCTTGCCAGCGAACTGCGTATGAAAAGTCAATTAGGCGGCAAGAACATCAAAATCGGCGAAGCTACTATAGAAAGGCAGTGCGACCGTGAATTTTTCGACAAAATCAAAGAGCAAGCTGTTGAATTTGATGCTATTCTTTCCATGGCTTGCGGGGCCGGTGTGCAATACTGTTCTGAGATTTTGGAACCAATGCGTTCTATCCCAGCTTTAGACACTCGTTTTATTGGCGTTACCGAAGTGGAAGGCAACTGGGCGGAACGCTGCCGAGCTTGTGGTAACTGCGTTTTGGCAGATTACGGTGGTATTTGTCCCATGACCATTTGCGCCAAGAGTTTGGTAAACGGTCCCTGCGGCGGAAGCAAGAACGGGAAATGCGAGGCCGGACAGGATAAGGATTGCGCTTGGGTATTAATTTATAATCGGTTGAAAAAACAGAATCGCCTGGCTGATCTTAATAAAGTGATGACGGTCAAAGACTACAGTAAACAGACTCATCCTGGGCGCTATATTAATGAGGTTTATCTGAAACCCAAGATGGAGGAAAAAAGTGCCCAATAGTAAGCTTAAACAGGCTTTTGAATCCGGAAAATTTGTGGTCACTGCTGAGGCAGGGCCTCTAAAAGGCACGGACATTACCGAATTGGAAGAGATAGCTAAAATTTTGAAAGATAAAGTTGATGCCGTCAATGTAACTGATCAGCAGAGTTCAGTGATGAGATTAGGTTCATTGGCCGTCAGTCATCTTCTCTGCGGCTGGGGCATTGATCCTATTTATCAGGTTACCTGCCGGGACAGGAACCGCATAGGTCTGCAATCGGATTTACTAAGCGCAGCGGTCTTGGGTATTCAGAATGTGATGTCTTTAACAGGTGATTTGCCTGCTGCTGGCGATCATCCCCAGGCCAAACCAGTTTACGATCTTGACTCAGTTTCACTTCTTTCGGTCATCCAAGCCCTGAATGAGGGCAAAGATATGATGGGTAATGAATTAAAGGGTAAAACGGACTTCTTTGCTGGCGCAGTCGTGAACCCGGGAGCAGATACTGAAGCGTCATATGAACTGCAAATTTTGAAGATGGAGAAAAAGATCGCTGCCGGAGCCAAATTCTTTCAGACGCAAGCGATATATGATGCGATTCTTTTCGAAAAGTTTATGAAACGGGTCGAGCAATATAAAGTGCCGGTTTTGGCTGGTGTTATTCCCTTGAAATCCGCTGGTATGGCCAGGTTTATGAATAAAAACGTGGCCGGTGTGAGTGTACCTCAGTCTATGATCGATAAGATTAGCAAAGCCGAAGACAAGACCAGTACCGGCATTGAGATGTGCGCTGATCTGATCAAGCAACTAAAAGGGCTTTGTCGTGGTGTTCACATTATGGCCATAGGCTGGGAAAAGAAGGTGCCTCAGATAATTGAGGCTGTTGGAATTTAAATCCTGACATTCTAAATAATAGATGTGCTAGGGTCTTTAACTCTTTCATCATGACAAAAAATAGCCCAGAGACTTTGTTAGTGGCTTGCCTCTGAATCCTCTGGTTCAGGTTCCTCTCGTTCTTTATCTTTTTTCATCAACTAGTTCTATTAATTGGGTGTTGGTACGCATACTACTTGGTAGATACGACGCTCGAATAAGCACCCTTTATAGTAGATACTAAATCCGATGGTGGTGTAAAGGATTATTTAGGGTATAACCGTTACACAAAAATATTAAAGAGCGGTGAATAATATGAGCAATTTTAGTGCTCAGAAGCTACCTAGGCGTATCGTAGGATTAAATGAACTATCCCATAATTTGTGGTGGAGTTGGCATCCTGCCGCGCGGTATATCTTTAAGGCATTGGATCGACCTGCCTGGAAGGCCTCCAAGCATAATCCTGTCATGCTTCTGCAAAAAATAGCGGCGTACCGCCTGATTGCTGCTTCTGAAGATACCGAATATTTAAAAGTTTACGATTCTGTTATCAATAGTTTTCAATTAGAGAAAGCTGTTGAAAACAACTCGGCTAATATTTCTTGCCGAGGTTTACGGGGTCATACTATTGCCTATTTTTCTATGGAGTTCGCTCTGCACCGTTCCATCCCGATCTATGCGGGAGGGTTGGGTGTTTTGGCCGGTGACTATTGCAAAGAAGCCAGTGATATGGGGCTGCCGGTAATTTGCGTCGGTTTTATGTATCCTCAGGGTTACTTCTCACAGTGTATAAACGAAAATGGTTGGCAGGAAGAGAATTACCGGAATTTGAATTTTGAAGAAGTGCCTATTAAGCCTGTTTTAGATGAGAATAAAAACCCCGTCAAAGTTACTGTTACATTGTCTGGGAGAACCGTCTTTGTAGCGGTATGGCAAGTCAATGTAGGCAGGGTTAAAGGCTATCTCCTTGATACTCATTTAGAAGAGAATTCGCCTGAAGACCGTGAACTCACGGCTCGCTTATATGGCGGCAATAGTGAGACACGCTTGCAGCAGGAAATCGTTTTGGGTATGGGCGGCGTACGCATTCTTCGCAAGCTTCAAATAAATCCGACTGTTTGGCATGGTAATGAAGGACATACCTCTTTTATGATGCTGGAACGCTGCCGTGAACTGGTAGAGGATGGTCTGGAATTTCCGGAGGCCTTGAAAAGGATTCAAGACACTTCGGTTTTCACCACCCATACACCCGTCCCAGCGGGCAATGATGCCTTCCCGCATTCACTGGTAGAAAAATACTTTTCACATTTTTATAAAGCGCTGGAGATTTCCAG
>CAITCX010000026.1 GCA_903890885.1 uncultured Dehalococcoidia bacterium | reverse complement strand
GACCCCCCGACTTTCAGTAAAAATAAGGGCAAATCATTTTCCATACAAAAAGATCATCCCAGGCTGATAAACGGGGCCCTCGAAGTATTATCGTCATCCGGGTTTATTTTGTTTTCCAGCAATTACCGGGACTTTCGCATGGCAGATAAAGATCTTCTGCCCTGCCTGGTAACAGAGAGATACAAGTCCCCCCCGCCTGATTTCGAGGGGACCCAGCCACACAGATGCTTCATTATAAAGAAACCTTAAGTACTGGTTTCCGCCGCGTATTTTTTAACGCTCCAATACTATCGTTATTTGAAAATACAAGTTTAACGGCTGGAATTTGTTGCCCAGTTCAAAGTGTATAACCTGTAATACAAACCGCCTTTAGCCAGTAATTCTTCATGCCGTCCTTCTTCAACGATACGACCCTGGTTTAATACCACAATTTTGTCGGCTTCCCTGACAGTGGACAGGCGATGAGCAATAATCAGGGTTGTTCTACCCTGCTTGAGCAGCTTGAGGCTGTTCTGGATGATATTTTCGCTGTGTGAATCTATGCTGGCAGTCGCTTCATCCAGAAGCAGAATGGCCGGATCAGCGATTAAGGCCCGGGCAAAACTGAGCAGTTGCCGCTGTCCCATGCTCAAATTCTGGCCGCGTTCTTGCAATTCAGCGTTGTAACCGCCGGGCATACGAGAAATAAAATCATGAGCGCCCACAGTCCGGGCTATGTCTGCTATTTCTTGATCGGTAGCGTCCAGTTTACCATATCGAATATTTTCTTTGATTGTTCCTGAGAATAAAAAAGGGTCCTGCAAAACCAGTCCGAGATGGCTCCGGTACGATTGGACTTGCAGATTGCGCAGGTCGACACCATCCACGGTAATGGCTCCGCCGGTGACGTCGTAATACCGAGCCACTAAATTAATGATAGTGCTCTTGCCTGCGCCACTGGGACCTACCAGCGCAACAGTAGTGCCAGCGGGGACCACCAGATCAATATTATGTAGAACCGGATTTCCAGGTTCGTATTCAAAAGATACCTTCTCAAACTTGATATTCCCTTTAATTGTTTCAATCTTGCGGCTCTGTTCAGAGTCTTTAATTTCAGGCTCAGTATCCAGCAGTTCAAAGACACGCGCGCCAGAAGCCATGGCTATCTGCAAAGCGGCATATTCCATGGTCAAGTTTCTGACAGGATCAAAGAAGGTCTGAATGTAAAGAACAAAGGCAATCAGGGTGCCTACCAGCATAGTTCCATTCAGAACACCCAGACCGCCGAAAAGAACCACGGCCCCAATGGCCAGCGACATCAGGAGTTCCACCGCAGGCATCATAACGGCCGATATGCGAACTGACTGCATGTTGGCAGCAAAATTGGCCTGGTTGATTTGCCGGAATTGCTGTGAGTTCAAATCTTCCCGGGAGAGGCTTTGAATAACTCTTATACCGGATATATTCTCCTCCAGAGCGCTATTAACGGCCGAAATAGCCTGACGAACTCTTAAAAAAGCCTGCCTGGCTTTTTTCTGCCAGAGCCAGATGAACAGGATTAAGAGGGGGGCAACCGCCAAAATAGTCAATGCCAGCCTAAAATTCAGGGTGAACATGACAACTATGATAGCTGCCATACTGACCACTTCGCCAATAACCCAAAAAGCGCCGGAGTCTAAAAACTCCCCCAGGTTACCTATATCGTTCTGCAACCGGGACATAATACGACCTACTTCGTTATGACTGAAAAAGCGTACAGACAGTTTTTGCACATGGGCAAAAAGCTGGTGTCTTAATTTAAGTAAAATAGACTGCCCTAAAAGAGCTTCTGCACGGATTTGTCCG
>CAITCX010000025.1 GCA_903890885.1 uncultured Dehalococcoidia bacterium | reverse complement strand
CCGGCGTACATTTTAACATTGTAAGAGGCGCGCCCCTGTACTTCTCCAATTCCAGGCTGCTTACTTATCCAGCGTAAGAGGTTTTGGTCAAAACCGGAGGTATTCATTATGATGTTAGAAGAATTCACAGCGCGATACTGGGAATCCATATCGGTTATAAGCATATCTTGGGTAATAAAGACGCTGCCGAATGCAAAGAGTCCGACGGCTATTGCCAAAACAACCAGGATGGTCTTGGTTTTATTGCTCCATAAATCTCTAACGACCTTATGCCAGCGAGGGGTCAACATGATTGTTCTCCTCTATTAGGTCGTATAAAGATTGATAACGCTGATCGGAAGTTTTCTGGATAATTTCCCGGGTAGCTGGGGATACTTTGACGAATTGATCAAAGCTGTCTTTATCCAGAGTAGCCACTTCTAATGCACCCTTGCTGTCCGCCCGTACCGTGGTCAGGCTTGGGCAACCCCGTATCAGGCAGATACCACCGAAGTAGTCTCCTCTCTTCAAATGATCTACATGGTAGTCCTTACCGCTTTTCGTCTTTACCCAGACATCTGCCTCACCTTTTGTAACGATATAGAAATTTTCCGCCGGTTCGTATTGATTGATGATTGAAGATCCTTGGGCAAACTTCAAAGTTTTTAGCTTGGAAGTAGTCCAGACTAGCTGTGATTGAGTTAAAGCCGGGAAGGTTTTTGTCAGGAATTCTTCAATGATTTTCCCGTCAGCTATAATGATGGTCCGGGTCACCTTTTTAGCCAGATCGGCGTCATGGGTAACCATGACGATAGTTTTGCCACTGGCTACCAGTTTTTCAAACACCTCAAAAACGATAGCCGAAGTTTTTGAATCAAGATTTCCGGTGGGTTCATCAGCCATGATGATGGGCGGATCGTTAGCCAGGGCCCGAGCAATGGCTACTCTTTGCTGTTCTCCGCCGGACAACTGTGAAGGTAATTTATTGGCTTGTTCGGCTATGCCCACCATAGCAAGGGCTTGTATAGCCTTTTCTTTACGCTGGCGTGGATTGTAAAGATTGCAAAAATCCATAGGCAGCATGACATTTTCGATAACCGTTAAAATGGGTAAAAGTTGAAAGAATTGAAATACAATGCCCATGTTGAGCCCGCGCCATTGTGCCATACGGTTTTCGTTCAGCCTGTGTATAGGATTATTCGCGACAAATACCTCACCTCTGGTGGGACGGTCAATCCCGGTGATCATATTGATTAAGGTTGATTTTCCGCTTCCCGATTTGCCGATAACACCGACAAATTCGCCGATTCCGATAGATAGGTTGACGTTTTTCAAAGCTAAAAAGTCACCTGCTTCGGTTTTAAAAGCCTTCACCACACCCTTTAATTGTATCAGGTGTTTTTCAGAATCCTCGATAGTGTCATTAAACGAAATTTTCTTTGGCAAAAAGCGAAACATGTTGACGCCCTGCTTTATTTACAAATTTTCACGTTGAATGAAAAAGAGCTTGACCATCTAACCGCATAAGACGTTATGGATATCTGATAACAATATCTCCTTCTTTAATGCCGCCGATCAACTCAGTCTGGGTTCCGTCAGTTATTCCCAGGATTATGGATTGCTCTTGAATTTTCTGGTTGATTAAAATATCTACGAATTTTTGTCCCTGGCTGTTCTGTTTTATGGATTTATTAGGGACCAGAAGGACATCATTTTTCTCTGCAGTGATAATTTCTGCGTTGGCACTCATTCCGGATTTGATTTGATCTGGAGGTACTCCATCAAACCCGATGGTAACCTCATATTCAACTAATCCTGAGTTTGATGAAGTGGTAATGGGGATCGTGGAAACAGATGTTACTATGCCATCAAATTTCTTATTGGATAACGCTTCCAGACTGATTGCAGCTTTTTGACCCGTTTTAATACCTGCTATGTCTATTTCATCAATCCTTGATCTTATTTCAAGACTTTTTGCATCTACCATATAAATCGGTGTTCCGGCGCTCAAACCGGGAGAGACAATGTAGTCACCCTGTTTAACATCCACAGTGGTGATTATACCGTCAAATGGTGCAGTAATCGTGGCATGCGATAACTGGTTTTGGGCCACTTCTACCGCTTTACTGGCCTGTTCCGATGCCAACTTTGCCTGTTTTACCGTCTCATTTGACAGAACAACGTTTTGTTCGAGAACTGCAACATTTTGGATAGCTTGCTCGATTCTTTGCGTGGCCTCTTCGAGACCCGTCCGGGCTATCTCAAGTTGATGTTCTTTTATCTGTATATCTTCTACCAGCAAGCGGTTGTAGGTTTGTCCACCCATACTATAAGTTTCAGTAAAGGGATCATAAATCATGATTTCGTATGGGGCCACCCCACTGTTTTCATCTTTACCCAGCAGCTTTTGAAGATCGGCATTCTTGCTGTCTAATTCCGCGTTTAGTTCACCTAGACGCTGGTTTAGATAGGAAAAAGAAGATGTGTCACCACTTGCATTGGCAAACCTCTGGTTTTCCCTGGCTGTTCCTATAGCTATTTGCAAGGCCATGATTTTGTCCTTGATATCACTGACAGCCTGTATCTTGTCCAGATTAAATTGAGCGACTGTTATGGCTGAGTCAGCCTGTATCTTGGCTGATTGAGTCTGGGAGAGATTTATCCGCGCCTGTTTAACAGCAATTTCAGCTTGACCAACAGCAATTTCTGCCTGGGTTACTGCTTTCAGAGCTTGGGCTTCGTTAACTTTGGCCTGTAACAAGGTCAGTTCAAGGTTGTCGGTATCTAACTTGGCTAATATTGTGCCCTTCGTCACCGTTTCACCTTTTATTGCTGTTAATATTTTGATCTTTCCAGCAGTATCAAAACCCAATTTTATGTCATTGGCATAAATTGCCTTGCCTGTACCGCTAACTCTGACTGTTATATCGCCTTTGGAGATAACTGCCCTGGGTTGGCTGCTGGCCTGTTTCGCGACACTGCATGCAGATGAACCGACCATAACCATTACCATCAATAGGATTACGATAGCCTTTATTAATCTTGTCATGTTTCTCCTGCCAGTAATATCAATTTATTGTGTCAATATGTACATTTTAATATGTATTTGTAGCAATTTCATCCTATTGCAGTGTATATTATCAGCTTTACTTTGGATTACCCATTTGTACGATATTATATTTGATATCTTGTAAGGGGAAAGGTCATCTTAAGTACAACAAGGTATTGTTCTAGCTTGAGTCCGAAGCTTCCCCGTCTCCACCATGCCTTTTTGACGCTTAATATGCGTTATTTTTAACGACTCCCCCGTTTCCGAGGAAGGTGAGGTTTTTTCAATTTGGGACGGCCTGTTTTCGCCAGCCTCAGCTGAGAATACTTTTGCGGAAAGATGGCGCCAATAATTGTGCCATAGCATCATGCGTTTACTGGCTAAAGTAAAAATAGCGATTAGAATATAAATGAAAATCTCTTAGGCACTTTCCTGTCCTGAACGGGAACACAATATGTAGTAGTTACATGGTATGGCTTAAACGTCGTTTATCGGAATCTTTGAAAGTTTGGGGTCTGCTGCCATGACCATTTTCAACAAATTATTTTTGTTTGTCAACGCACCCTGGTACAATACGTTCAACTCTGGTTGGCCCAAACCGTAATTAGCGACATTCTCCGGACTTCCTCGTGAAACATGGTTTCCCTCACTTCCCTGGTCTCCAAAGAATTCAACAAGTGTTCCTTTGTTCCCTATTGCTGCTGGCTGTATAGAACCGAGAGTTAGAGCATATTGAAAGACGGATTTGTACACGTCCTTGCTGGCTTTTATATGTATATTCATGAGGTTCTCCCACATTTTTTCGGATTTCTTATTCCGCGTCTCATCGTTTTCGGTTTTAGTTTCTTCTTTTAGTTTCTCTTTCTGCTCTTTAACTATTTGATTCATGATTTCTTTTTCTTCTGATTGTTGCTGTTCGTTGAATTGTTCCATAAGATCAACATCTTTATCGTTTAGTGTATATCTTTCCACCACTTCTTCATGCTCAATGGCTGGACCGGCTTCGTGGGTTAACCTGATCCTGCCTTCATCGAAATATATGCTTCCGACCTTACCGTTGGAAACTGATGCAAAGATCAGATCGTCTGGCGTAATCCAGGCAGGTGACTCCATAGCCCTTAATTGCTTTAAATACCGGCGTAGCAGGACTCCTCGTTTATCTGTTTCCCCTTCTAACTGTATTGATGCCTGACGGGATATTATTTCTTGGATGGTATGGGTTTCGCCACCTGTCCGGGCGGTTTTAATACTCCCGCTGCCTTGCTGGACTACATGAGTTAGCTCGTGGGCAATCAATCTCTTACCACTATCTGTGTTCGGGCTATATTCTCCTTCCCGAAAAAAGATGTCCTTGCTAATGGTGAAAGCCCTGGCATTGAGTTGCTGGTTAAGGTCGTTCGCTTCCCCGCTTGTATGTACTTTTACTTCACTGAAATCAGTGCCAAAGGTCTTTTCCATTGGCTGGCGAATTTCCTCTGCCATAGGTTTTCCTGTCCCTTGCGCTGATTTTATTCGGTTTTCCAGGTTTTCGGATACCTCAGTCGCCTGGTTGGCAGATGGGCTGGACTGTATCTCTTCTTCTTCTTCCGGAACTCGTTGGAGCTGGCCCTGTATTAATTCTTCTTCCTCTGTATCTCGCTGCAGGTTGCCCTGTATTAATTCTTCTTCTGGTTCCTGCTTCTGCACTTTCGCCAAAGGCTTGGTTTGTATTTCCTTCCGCTTTAGGGACCTGGCGACAGCTTCTGCGACCTTATCAGCCTCTTGCTCATAGACATCATTTGATGAGCTGATTGTGAGTTTTGCCTGAACTTTCAAAGATTCCGTTAGGCGCTGCACATATTTATATCCGTATGTATCATTTAAGTGCATCATGAAATCATGGCGCTGGGGTGAAAAGGGAATACTTGATAGCGTGGCAGTATCCTTGTCCATCTGGGGAATAAATGGAGTCTCTTTGGTCGACAACGGCCCTATTTCCATCTCGTCAAGTTTGTCAGATGATGGCTTTGATTCCTGCGGCCTGTTACGTTGCTTATGGTATAAGTCCGCCCGCAAACCTTGGTTTGACCTTTTTTGTTCTCCCATCCGGCTTCCTCCACGTCTAAATAATCAATAATTTGCACTCAACTGTCAAAGGTTTAACACAAATACATTAGGTGCTTTAAATTTTTATTGTAATGATGTTATCACATTACCGGTAAACCGCTGGATAATTTTCGGTAATTATAAAGTTATTTTCCAGGGGTTCTACTATTCTCTTTATCTGTGGAGTGGACTAAAAAAGTATTGACAGCGTTGGGTTGGCCTTGCTAAGATATTTAATCCGCCTGAAAAATTGTTAGGGCTGTTTGTCTTTTTTTATAAGAATAGTATCTTTGATTCAGTTCACTCCCATATAAATCACGGTTAGCAACTCTCGTCTCGATTTAGTCTCAATAGACAGGATAAGAAATGGAGAAAGAAGCTTACCATTACAAGAAAAATGGGTTGGAATTTGGAGAAGATGCCCGTCAAGTTACAGACACGATCAAACTTCTGGAACTGATGGAACAGGATTACCAGGGTGCTCGAAAACAATTAGAAAACCTGGGTCAGGTTTTAAGCGTCAGGGAAGCCCAGGTTAGTCAGAGAATTCATTTTGCCAGACTGTCCTCAAACAACAACTCCTCGCTATGCTTGATGTCATATCAAACTAACACGACTCGAAACCAGTTAGGGACTGCCCGACTGGGGATAATTGAACAGAGCAACTTAATTTCTGGGCCAACCCGCCTTGAAATTCACTGTCTGGACGGATTTCAGGTGAATTGTAACGGGGATAAAGTGGAGCACTGGGAAAGCATAAAAGCTAAATCGCTCCTGCAGTACCTGCTGACCAAACCCCGAAAGTCCATTGCCAAGGAAGAGCTTATGGAAGCATTATGGCCGGACTGCGATCCGAAGGTCTCCAGCAATAACCTTAAAGCAGCTATGCATGGATTGCGGCAGACTTTCAATAAAGTTTTAGATGTTGAACCAGATATCCCCCATGTTACTTTTAATCAGGGGACATACCGCATCAATTCAAGGATACAGCTCTGGTTAGATGTCGAGCAATTTGAATTATACTGGGAGACCGGGCGTCGCCTCCAAATAGAAGGAGGTCAGGACGAAGCTATAAAAAAATTCCAGGCGGCTGAAGAACTCTATAAGGACGACTATCTTTCAGATGATCCTTATGAGGAATGGACCCTGTTGCGCAGAGAAGCGCTGCGTGACATTTATCTAAATGTCCTGGGTAAACTAGCGGACTATTATATGCAAAAAGCTGATTATGAATGCTGTATCATGTATTGTTTCAAGATATTGAATAAAGATAGCTGCCGGGAAGATGCCTATCAAAGGATCATGCGCTGTTACTACCACTCTGGTTTACGCAACCGGGCTCTCCAATGGTACGTTATTTGCTGCAAAGCAATCAAGCAACAGCTGGCTACCGAGCCGGATCCGGCAACTACCTGCCTTTACCGGCAAATTCTCAACAATCAAACGATTTAGTGCCCCTGCCCATCTGCTGTGGAAACTTCGAAATATCCCTCAAAAACCAGAAATTAACCCGAAATTAACCCCACTTGTACTGCCATATTTTATCATCAAGTAATAGTTGGAAACATCGGCTTGTTCATGTCTTTTATTAACGGAATGTCCTGCAGTAATTGAACAAAGCCTGAGAATTGACTCATTTTAACGCGGCAAAAGGGTACAATAGGGTGGGTGAGATATCTATTAACCATGGGTTAAGAAACAACCTGGATTATCTTCAAACAGAGCTCCTGAGAGTACAACTTATGCTGTTTCGCGGTGCTTTGCGGAACGGTTTATACGATCTGTCGGATAAGGGTAGTTTGGAGAATAATCCATTTATATTTTATGGGTCAGATTCTGTTTTGTCTTTAACCTCTGACTTTGTCACTGGAATCGATAACATAGGTGACATCGATAAATCTATAATTAAACTGGAATCCGAAATTGCCATAATAAAAAAGGAATGCTCGCATTCGGGGATCACTCTCCGCCTGTACGAACTGCAGCGTCTGTTCAATTTATCTCCGCTTGACATCGATATCCTGCTGATTTGCCTCTTACCCGAGATAGACTCCCGTTTGGAAAAGAATTTTGCATATCTGCATGATGACATTACACGGAAGCTACCTACCATAAATCTTATTTTAAAGCTTCTGTGTTTAACGCTGGAAGAGAGTTTAGCTGCAAAAGCCTCATTTACTCCTGAGGGCCCTCTCTTAAGAAACAATCTTATACAGTTATCTGACCTTCCTTCTTTTCAAGCCTCGACAGCAGGTGCCAGGTTTATAAGACTAGACGAACGTATCTCTAATTACTTAACGGGGTCTGACCGCATAGACAATCGACTAAAATCCTTCGCAGATATAAGTAAGCCGACAGTGACTTTAAAAGACATCTGGTTGGCCGAGGATATTAAAAAAAAGCTGATCATGTTAACCAGGCGGGACGGAAATACCGCAGCGGTTTTCCATTTCTACGGTATTACCGGTACTGGCAAACATACAACCGCCGGGGCGGTTTGCAATGAACTGAAGCTCCCTTTACTCAATATTGACATCCGCCGCATGGTGAGCGCTGATATTTTCCCGGAAAAGGCGCTAGCTTTAATATTCAGAGAAGGGTTGTTGCTAAAAGCCGCCCTGTTTTTTAATCGGACCGACCTGTTGTTGAACCGAGAAAACACAATGGCCGGTCTGAACATTCAGGACAATCTTACATCCTGGATAAAAAATTATCCGCATTTAATAGTCTTAAGTAGTGAGACTCAATTGGAATGGGACCATTTTCCCAGGAATAAAGCACCAGTGTATATGGAGTTTGATCTGCCGGATTATGAGGCAAGGAAAAAGTTATGGAGTAGTACCGCTGGTTTGGACATACAACTGGCGAAGGATATAGATTATGAAGCCCTGGCGAACAAATTTCAGCTTACCCCCGGACAAATTTCGGAAGTGTGGCCAACCGCCATTAGCCTTGCTAGTTGGCGAGACCCGCATAAGTGCTTAATAACCAGCGATGACCTGTATACAGCTTGCCGCCGACAATCGCGGCAAAGATTAACTGCTCTGACACACCTGGTCAGCGCTCGTTATGGTTGGCAGGATATAATTTTACCGCAGGACCAAAAAGAGCAACTTAAGGAAATATGTAATCAGATTAAATACAGGCAAACCGTTTACAAAGACTGGGGGTTTGGTCACAAACTTACCCGTGGAAAGGGAGTCAATGCCATTTTTAGCGGTCCCTCCGGTACCGGTAAGACTATGGCTGCCGAGATCATGGGCAATGAAGTAGGTATTGATGTCTACAAAATAGACCTGTCAGCAATAGTGAGCAAATACATCGGCGAAACTGAAAAGAACCTTGATCGGATTTTCCGGGAGGGTATGACTGCGAATGCTATTATTTTCTTCGATGAAGCCGACTCATTGTTCGGTAAACGCTCTGAAGTACACGATTCGCATGACCGTTATGCTAACATCGAAGTCTCTTATCTTCTTCAGAAAATGGATGATTACGACGGTTTGATCATACTGGCAACCAATTTCCGAAAAAATATGGATGACGCGTTCACAAGGCGAATGCATTTTGTGCTGGAGTTTCCTATGCCCGAAGAAAATTACCGGCATTTGATTTGGAAAAGTATGTTCCCGGAGAAGGCCCCAGTTGCAGCGGATATTGACCTGGCTTTTCTTGCCCGGCAGTTCACTATCAGCGGTGGCAATATTCGCAATATTGTATTAGCTGCAGCCTTTCTGGCAGCCCAGGATGGTGGAGTGATTAATATGGAACATCTAATTCGGGCCACTCGTCGGGAGTATCAGAAAATAGGCCGACTGTGTACGGAAAGCGATTTTGGCCGGTATTTCGAAATTGTTAAGGCTTGAAATTGAAAATAAGTATCTACTGGAAATAAGGAATAAGCGATTAAAGGGAAGTAAGATAACCAGATGTTAAATGACTTGAATGAAAGTATAAAACAGCTCCTTGTAAAAAAGGGTGAAATTGATACAGGGGTGATAGATATTGCCTTCGAGATACCCAATCACGAATGGTCAGCTTCCAGGTCCAAACCGACTATCGATATTTATCTTTATGACATCCGGGAAAACCTCCGTTTACGAGGTACAGAATGGGCTGTTAACAAAGACGGAAACGGTCATGCCACCCGTAAAAAGAACCCTTCCCGTATCGATGTATCTTATCTGGTAACCGTCTGGACGAGCGATGTGATGGATGAACACAGGCTGTTGTGGCATATCATGGCAGTGCTGTTTCATCACAAAGAGCTGCCTGAAGATATACTGTCCGCAGACCTCCGGCAGATGAACTATCCTATTAAAACTTTAACCGCACAGTCCGATGGACTTTTTAGCAATCCGGCAGATTTCTGGTCAGCTCTGGATAATGAAATCAAACCGTCCATAAACTATGTGGTAACGATGCCGTTAGATGACAGTATCTCATTCACCGCTCCTATCGTGCGAACCAGTGAGCTGGAAATGAAACAAAAAGCATGAATAATAGAAATCTTTATCGGCAAATAAGGAGGCAAGTATGAAATGAAGTAAGCTTTTACAGGTAAATGAAGTGTTTTAAAGCACGGCGTACAAAGAAAGTAGAACCTTCCCAGGTAGAAGTATCAATAAAGGAGAAAATGCAATGTCGCCAGAATATTTATCACCCGGTGTCTATATGGAAGAAATAGACAAAGGCAGCAAACCTATCGAAGGCGCCGGGACGGCCTGCGCCGCATTCGTGGGATTTGCAGAAAAAGGACCACTCAACCAACCTACATTTATACCTAATTTCACAGAGTTCGTAAATGTCTTTGGCGGTTTTGTCAAAGGTGGATTCCTGGCTTCATCAGTTTACGGCTATTTCCTGAATGGGGGTGGGCGTTGCTACGTTACGCGGCTCCCGGCAGGAGCTTCCGGTGATGTCAATGCCGAAGTTACTTTAAAAAGTGAGACTGCGCCGTCAATTGAAACATTAACAGCGACAGCCCTGGCGGCAGGTCCGGCAGGCGCGGGAATCTACATCGAGATAGCCAAACCATCCGGAGTAGAGGCCCCCAAAGACCAGTTCACGCTGTATGTCCGCGGCACCGGAGTAGAAGAGACCTTTGAAAAACTCAGCTTCAGTAAAGGTAAATCGACCCGCAACGTCGCGGAAATCGTGAATAAGGAATCCAAACTGATTAAGGTTGCGATAAAAGAGTCCGACCTTAGTTTTGCCGAGCGGATTCCCACTCCAGGCAAGTATCCTCTGATAGCCGCCGAAAGCGCTTCGGTAGCCCTGGTATCGGTCTCCAGCGAAGTAATTATCGGCAAAGCTGCCGATCGTACCGGTATATCCGGTTTTGAGATAGCTGATGACGTTACCATGGTTTGCGTTCCGGACTTGATGGCACTGTACCAGACAGGTGCGATTTCCATGGACGGAGTTAAAGGCGTTCAGCTTGCTATGATAGCTCATTGCGAAAAGATGAAAGACCGCTTTGCCATTCTGGATTGTCCTCCCGGACTGAACCCACAGCAGATGAAAGAGTGGCGGCTAAACCAGGCTGGTTATGATACCAAGTACGGCGCAGTCTACTATCCCTGGATTAAAATCGCGAATCCCAGAGGTGGCGAAAGCATCCTTGTTCCACCAAGCGGATATATGGCTGGCATTTATGCCCGTAGTGATACCGAACGGGGTGTTCATAAGGCTCCTGCCAATGAAGTTATGCGAGGTGTTATGAGCCTGGAAATGCAAATCACCAAGAGTGAGCAGGACATATTAAATCCCATTGGTATTAACTGTATTCGCGCCTTCCCCGGTCGCGGAATTCGCGTCTGGGGCGCTAGAACCCTATCCAGTGATGCCTCCTGGCGTTATATCAATGTCAGACGCCTGTTCAACTTCGTAGAGAAGTCGATCGAGATGGGAACCCAATGGATCGTTTTTGAGCCTAATGATGCCGATCTATGGGCACGCATCCGCCGTGATATTAATGCCTTCCTAACCAATGTCTGGCGCAGCGGAGCCCTGTTCGGGGCCAGTCCCGCTGAAGCTTTCTATGTAAAATGCGACGCGGAAAACAACCCGCAGTCTACCCGCGACCTGGGGCAGGTTATAATTGAAATCGGTATGGCGCCGGTCAAACCAGCTGAATTCGTGATCTTCCGAATCAGCCAATGGGCTTCCGGTTCTGATACCGCGGAATAAATAATAGTAGTTATTAAAAAGGAGATGGATTATTATGCCTATTGCTAATGAAGCAGCTAAACGAGAAGATCCCTTAGTAAGTTTTCATTTTATGATTGATATTCAAGGCCAGATCACAGGTTATTTTTCCGAGGTTAACGGACTGGGATCCGAAAGCGAAGTGATCGAACAGAAGGTTGTTACCGAGAAGGGTGTCGAGATAGTAAAGAAGATTCCAGGCCGGTTGAAGTGGGGTGATATCACTCTTAAACGCGGAATCACCTCCAATCTGGACATGTGGACCTGGCGTCAAAAAGTTGAGGAAGGAAAGATCAATGATGCTCGTAAAAATGGATCGATCGTCATGTTCGATCAAGCACTGGCGGAGAAAGCCCGGTGGAATTTCGTCAACGGCTGGCCTTCAAAGATAACCGGTCCGGTTCCCAAGTCCGACAGTAACGAGATCGGTATAGAAGAGTTGACTATTACTCACGAGATGATTAAGCGCGTAACTTAGGGGGTATAACAAATGCCTTTGCAAACTGAATTCGCATTCAACTTACCGAGAGGATATGTCGATAGCGACGGCAATATCCATAAACAGGGCACCATGCGGCTTGCGACGGCTATGGATGAGATCAGTCCTCTCCGTGACCTCCGTGTGAAGGCCAACCAGGCGTATCTGGCGGTACCTCTCCTGGCCAGGGTCATTACCCATTTAGGAAACCTGAGCGAGGTTAACACGGGGGTCATTGAGAATCTGTTTTCGGCAGATTTTGCCTACCTCCAGAATTTTTACGTACAGATCAATGAGTACGGTTCGGATAAGGTCCCGGCGGTTTGCCCCCAGTGTAATCAAAAGTTCGAGGTGGACCTCAACTCGGGGGGATAATTAGCTACCCCCTCGAGCAATTGTACGAGGAGGTAGCTTATATCGCCTATCATTTCCATTGGCCGATGGAAGAAATCCTGGGATTGGAACACCGCGACCGAAGGAAGTGGGCCGAGATGATTGCCGGGATAAACCGAAAAATGACGGAGTCATAGTGCCGTTAAATAGGAGGAAGCACGTTGGTAAGACCCATTACCGGAAGCTCTGCTACCCGGACAGGAAAAATTACTGACCCATTTGCTACCTTTAAGTTTCATATCGAAATAGGCAGCATTATAGAGGCGTTATTTTCCGAGTGCTCAGGGTTGGACATGTCCACCGATGTATTCGAATACAAGGAGGGCGGCCAAAACCAGTTTGTGCATAAATTTCCCGGTCGAACCAATGTTTCCAATGTGGTCTTGAAAAGAGGTTTTGTCACCTCCAATGAACTTTTCGAGTGGTTTAAAAGAATGGAGGAATGTGTCAGAACAGGGAAAAAATTCGATCTACGGCAGGTGACTATCACCCTTCACAGTCATGCCGAACAGGGTAAGATTGCCCGATGGACCCTGGATAGAGCTTTCCCTGTCAAATGGACCGGCCCCAGTTTTAAGAGCGATGAAGCAGCCGTGGCCGTTGAGTCTCTGGAAATAGCCCATCACGGAATCCTGGTTGAGCCGGAAAAAAGGCCATTGGCGGGCTTTGGTAGATTCTGAAAAGGTTTTTAACTAGAGGGAAAGATATTCCTGATGAATAATAATATACAACCTGGACCTGAAAAAAATGGAACTCCGCTCAACCTGAATTCTAAATATTCAGCAGAAAATCAGGATCTGGTCATGCAGCGTTTGGCAAAGCGAATAAACCGGCCGTCCTGGATACCCAAATCCGCGCTAAGATCAACACAAGAACATACCGGCAGCGCGCCTCTGGTTCAAAAGCACATTCAGACTCTGCGCTGGAGTATCGACCGGTTGCCTAAGCAAAAAACCTTACCAGACCGTTTCAGTTTCTTAAGACGGGTTTATTCGGCACCATCCAGGTTATTCAGCCGCTTAAACCTTTCATTTCTGAGTCGGAAAAGCCGACTGGGGTCGGACAGCAATGCTTCTGAGGAGTCCCCCTGGAATATGCTGCCCAATACGGTATTCCATAAGCCGGATGTTCAGCAGGTTTTAGAAATCCCGGAATCTCATAATAATTTTGATCGAATTCCGGAGCGTACTGTGAATAACATCAAAACCCCGGACAAGTCTTCCGTTAAGAAGACTTCCGGGGATTATTCCGGGACATCGGAGTCTTTCCAGTCAGGGGACAGGCCCGGGAAACCAACAGAAACGCAAAGGGAAGAAGGCGACTTTAAACCGATCGCCCGACCAGGTAAGTCGTCTCTAAAAATCACACCCGACCGGTTATCCGGATTTATATCCGGCCCGCTTATAAATAAACAAAAACCGTCATCATACGTTGAAGAAACGGTCGCACGGGCAAACACAGCGAAAGAAAAGAATACACTAGATTACAGAAATACTGTTTTTCCAGGTTCCGTCAAAATTAACAAGGATCACGGACCTGATTCTATTTATCCGGTGAAAAACGCTCCTTTATCTGGCCAGTCTTCTACTTCAGAATCCGGAAAAACGACTGAATCATTATTTCAACAGTTGAGTAAAAGCGTAAGATCAGGTGTACAAGGTGCTTCAAGTGAAGTATCTTTAAAACGTGATTCCTCAGAAATAAAAGTGGATGCTCATGAATCTTCGATAAAAACTCGAACATCCGGAATTAACCGTGCAGATGAGGCACTAAAAAAGATCGTGCACGAAAACCCACCTTTCAATAAAAGAGAACCTGTCTCAAATTCGCTGATAAAGAGTCCTGACCAGTTTGTACCTTCAGAAATTAAGATTAATAAACTTGTTCCAGCTTTCCAGCAGACGTCTCCACCGTCCAGCAGCATCCTTGAAGTGTCAAGGCGGGATGGGCAAGCTAGGGTCGACCCTGTTGATATGGTTAAAGATACTGACCTTTCGACAAAACCGGATTCCAGTCTAGAACCCAAAATAACAGAACCAGTTGGAATTCAATCTGATATAGGAAATCCGGACTTAGAACTCGGACCATTGCCCGGGAAACCTGAAGCGGGCTCAATCGATATAGAAAACACCAGTGGGTCAAACCCTGTTAGATCTGCGGTGAGAGAGAATTTAACGATTAATCCATCGCCTATGGTTCCTGGCATTCTCAAGAGGACGAAAACACGCCCCAACCAGCCGTTTAATATGCCGGAAATCCGGAGTACCAAGAACCGACTGATCCCGAAACGGACTCCAGCACAAGGCTTCGAACTGTCCTCGACTGCCCCGGCCGTATTTAAAAAAAATGCTGTTCAGTTTGAACATCCCCAGGTTGCCGAGGTTACTGATCATTCAGTTTCCAAGGGTATTTCTTCAAAAACTGCCCCCATCGAAATGAAAACCGATGCTGG
>CAITCX010000024.1 GCA_903890885.1 uncultured Dehalococcoidia bacterium | reverse complement strand
ATTTGAGTTTCATTAGCCCAGGCCAGAACATATTCCCAACCGTCCAGACCATTTCGGATACGTTTGGATTGTATATGAGTATTATATTTACCGTTTTGATCGATAACACCAGCTTCCAATAGTTCAGCAATAGTGTTTATTAGTCCGGAACCGCAGATACCCCTGGGTTTTGTTTCTCCAATGATTTTAATTTGGGGTTCCAATGTCTCAGAATCGATGACGAAATCCTGGATAGCGCCTTTCATGGCCACCATGCCATGTTTAATACCTCCGCCTTCAAAAGCCGGTCCAGCTGAACAAGAAGCTGTTACCATCCAGTCCGAATTACCGATGACAATTTCACCGTTGGTCCCTATGTCCATGTAGAAAGTCAATTTTTTTCTTTGATAGACACCAGCAGCAACTACACCGGAAACAATGTCTCCACCAACGTAACTTGACACTGAAGGAAATGTATAAAGATAAACGTGGTTTTCAACCTGTATCCCCAGATCGGCAGCTTTTACCAGCGGTATAAAATTGGCCGCCGGGGTATAAGGTGACAAGCGAATATATTTGGGGTCAAGTCCCACAAGTATCTGCTGCATAACAGTATTACCAGCCGCCGAGATATAACTGATATCCGTCTTTTTTAATTTGGAGGCTTTGAGAAGATTATCGATAGTTTCGTTAATGGAAGAGACAACAACTTCCTGTAATTTAGCCAGACCTCCAGGTTTTTGACTGTAGGCAATTCGGGTAATCACGTCGCTGCCGTAGCTTATCTGTTTATTAAAGACGATAGTATCCGCCAAAACCTTACCGCGGTTTAAGTCTAGAATTTGCGAGCAAACAGTAGTTGTACCGATATCAACGGCCAGGGCATAAAGGTGGTCTCGTGTATCACCTGCTTCTATATTGACCAATTTGCGTGAAACAGTATTCTCTTGATCCATAATGGTTAATACTGTGACAGTCACCTTGAAACTATTTTCCCGCAAAATAGGAGGAAATTTTCTGATTACTTCCAGATCAATTAGAAGTCCCTCGATTTGATATTGATCTTTCAAACCACGTTTGACCCTGAATAGATCACTGGCGTTATCATCCAGAGTTGCCGCGGGCAATTCCAAATAATATTTTTTAACAAGTGGCACAAAATTCCAGTTTAAAGCGGAAACCCCGGCTGAACGCTGATTTTCTCTGGCCTGTATAGCTTTATCCAGTCGAGACACGAGGGGGATCTCAACCGTTAAATTTGAAAGAACCCGGCTCTGGCAGGCCAAGCGCAGTCCGCTGTCGTATTCGGATTGATTGAGGTGCTCACTAGGATTGCATACGACGTTGCCCGAAACAATTTTAACCTTACAAGTCCCGCAGACGCCAGTACCACCGCAAGATGCATTAATATGAATTCCGGCTGCCAGGGCGGCTTCCAGAAGAGAGATGCCCTGTTTAACCTGAATTTCGATATCTCCAGGCAGAAAGGTGATCTTGTATGTATTTTCTGACATCAATAGTCTGAGTCTCCTAATCTACATCGTGCAAACCAGTTACTTTTCCGGTGTTAACGTCAACATCTATCCTCTTGAAATTGGGATCAGAGGCAGTGCCTGGCATCAAAGTGATAGTTCCCGCCATGGGACATAAAAACTTGGCACCAGAGTAGACTAATACATCACGAATAGGCAGCGTCCAACCTTTAGGAACGCCCTTTAAGGCCGGATCATGGGTTAAAGACAGATGGGTTTTGACCATCATGGTGTCGTAATCATCGTATTTGGGATCGGCTTCAAATTGCTTGGCTTTAGCTTCAGCTTCAGGGCTCCAGTAAACTCCTTCGGCACCATAGACCACCTGTGCGATCTTTTCAACTCTATCGCGCAGTTTCATCTCAATAGGATATAAATAATGGAAATTATTTTCTTCTTTGCAGGCATCCAGCACCGCATCAGTTAATTCCAGTGCCCCTTCCCCGCCCTTAGCCCAGTGATTGGATTCGGCAGCACGGGCACCAGCAGCTTCCGCAGCTCTTTTAACCAAAGCAACTTCAGCATCTGTGTCGTTCGAAAAGCGGTTGATGCAAACCACAGGGTTGATGCCTGAAGTCCGGATTGTCCTGATATGATGGAGCATGTTTTCCAGACCTTTTTCCAGTAACGGTAAATTTTCTTTGGTGTAAGCATCTGAAAGAGGAACGCCTGGTGATACGCGGGGACCGCCGCCGTGCATCTTTAAAGCTCTTACGCTGGCAGTCAGTACTGAAACATTAGGTTTAAGGCCGCTGTAACGGCATTTCACATTCCAGAATTTTTCAAAACCGATGTCAGCCGCGAAGCCACTTTCGGTGATATGATAATCGAACATTTTTAAACCTATGCGGTCGGCAATGATGGATGACTGGCCGATGGCGATATTGGCGAAAGGCCCAGCATGCACCATGACCGGTTGGTATTCAGCAGTGCAGCATAAGGTAGGATTAATAGTGTTGCGCATGAACGCTGTCATTGCGCCATCAACTTCCAGATCAGCGGTAGTCACCGGCTTGCCCTGCTTATCGTAGGCTACAATAATCTTAGAAATCCTTTCTCTAAGGTCAGCCAGGTCTTTGGCGATCGACAAGATGGCCATCAATTCAGAACTGACGGCAATGGAAAAATGAGACTCCATTAAATAACCGTCCATTTTACTGCCCATGCCGATAATTATCTTACGCAGGCTTTGCGCGCAAAAATCAATGACCCAACTCAATTCGACCCGAGTGGGATCGATGTCCAGACGGCGCATGCCGCTCAGTCTCTGCAGTTGTTCGTCAGTATAGTTACGCTCGTGCTGCATACGTGAAGTCAAAGCCACCATAGCCAGGTTATGAGCGTTCATCAGTTCGTTAATATCGCCGGTTAGTCCCATAGAGAATTCGGCCATGGGTATCAGGAGGGCATTTCCGCCGCCGGCGGCACTGCCTTTGACGTTCATAGTGGGGCCACCAGACGGCTGGCGAAGACAACCGCCGACATTTTTGCCGCGGGCGCCCAGGCCTTCAATCAGACCTAATGAGGTGGTGCTTTTACCTTCCCCGAGAGGAGTGGGAGTGATAGCTGTGATCTCTATGTATTTTCCGTCTGGTCTGTCTTTTAGACGGTTCATAATTTTAAGGAAATCCAGTTTACTGATTCTGCCGTAAGGCACAAGTTCATCTTTTTGCAGATTTAATTTTTCTCTCCACTCGCCTGGTTCGGGCATATTGGCTTCAGCTAATTCAGCAATTTGCCATTCTTTTAACTTGGTTGCGTCGTAAGCCACGATCTTTCCTCCCTCACTGGATATAATTTAACATTTACAAGGATTCAAGCTTTTGAATGATGGATTGAACTTCAGATAAAACTGACTGGCTGGCTTCCAGCGGATTTGCCCCGGAGACTTCTGCATTAGTAATGGCCGGATCAAAAGGTAAAAAACCCAGAAAATCGAAGCCGGGTAAGGTCGTAGTCAGGAAATCACGGTCAACCTGACCCCGGATTTTATTGCCAACCACAGCGATGTTATTAATGCCAATATCACTGGCAAGTTTTTTAATTCTAAGCGCGGTTTCGAGGCTCTTCCGTCCGGGTTCAACCACAATAATCAGTCTATCAACCGCCCGGGCAGTGGCCCTGCTTAAATGCTCAATACCAGCTGCCATGTCCAGAATAACTACTTCATTTCGAATTACTAAAAGATGGGTGATCAAAGCCTGCAGCAGAGTATTTTCAGAACAATAACAACCACTGCCGCCCCTTTTGATCTTACCCATGACCATTAAACGGATGCCGTCCAGTCGACGGGCATATTGCTCAGGAATATCATCTACCCGCGGGTTCAGCTTAAAAAGAGCCCCGGGTTGGCCAGGTTTCACGCCGGTGCGTTCTTCAATCAACTCCTTCATCTCTGATATCGGAGTAATGGTTTCCGATTCTGGAAAACCCAGAGCAGAAGCCAGATTGGTATCAGGATCGGCGTCAACTGCCAGAACAGCAAAACCTCTTCTGGCATATTCTTTGACCAGAAGGGCGCTTAGAAGCGTTTTACCGACTCCGCCCTTTCCGCTTATGGCAATTTTCATAGGGCAGTTCCACTCCTCGGAAGAAGACATACAAAAATAAGGTTCAGGTATTAGAAGCTGACAGAAACCATAATTATATAACTATTGTACACCGTTGTATAAATATTATAATTATATTGATAAATATAGCATTTATCGAAGATGTTTTCAATTGTTTTTTCAAGTGGGCCTTTTTAAGCTTGAAATAACAAGGAATAGCTTTAAGTAAATGGAGTATATACTCCGGGATATGCTGTTAAAAAGTTTGAGATTGAATTAGTGTATAAAATATATACATGACTACAATTGGATTGTCATGTTATGGACGCTTTCCTTTCCAAATGGGTTAAAATATTTTATACTAGGACATTGTTGAAATCATGCTAGAGAGAACAAATTATTTAACTTGAGGAGTAGATAAGATAACTTGGACAGAACTAATACCCGTAGAGTAGTAATAACAGGTTTAGGTATGCTTACCCCACTGGGGAATACCGTAGACAAAAACTGGCAATCCCTTTGTAAGGGCGAATCCGGCATCGGGCCGGTAACCCGTTTCGATACATCTGAATGTCGAACCAAAATTGCCGGAGAAGTAAAAGACTTCGAACCCGCTAACTTTATGGAGAAAAAGACGGCACGGCGGGCCAGTCGCTTTATCCAGTTTTCAGCGGCCGCAGCGAGAATGGCTTTAGAAGATGCCCGGTTAACTATTGATAGTACGAATGCCGAACGCACAGGTGTGGCGGTAGCCACTGCCATGGGCGGCATTGACAGCTTTGAGAAAAGCCACAAGCTGGTGATGGATGGCCAAAGGGAAAAGGTATCACCTTTTTTTATTCCCAGTTATATATGCAATCTGGCAGCTGGCGAGGTAGCCATTCAATTCGGTGCCAAAGGACCCTTGATGTGTTCAGTGACAGCCTGCGCCGCTGGAACTCATTCTATCGGCGAAGCCTACCGGGTCATCAAGTATGGAGATGCCGATGCCATGGTGGCAGGAGGTACGGAGGCCGCTCTAAGTCCGGTCCTTTTCGCCGGTTTGGATTCTTTGAAAGTCATGTCTACCCGTAATAACGATCCTACCAAAGCCAGCAGACCTTTTGACAAAGAACGCGATGGTTTCATTTGCGGCGAAGGCGCTGGCATGCTGGTGCTTGAAGAACTTGGTGCAGCGCGGGCCAGGGGAGCCAGAATTTATGCTGAAGTATTGGGTTATGGCAACAATTGTGATGCCTACCACATCACATCCCCGGAATCGGACGGCTTAGGAGCTGCCCAATGTATGAACAGAGCCATTAAAGACGCCGGACTTACCATTAATGATATAGATAATATCAATGCCCACGGGACTTCAACTTTAATTAACGACCAGACCGAAACCAGGGCAATTAAGCGGCTTTTCGGAGAGCGGGCCAAACAAATTCCGGTTACCGCCAATAAATCTATGTTGGGACATCTTTGGGGTGGAGCAGGGGCGGTGGAAAGTATAGTTAGCATTTTGACTATCGTTCATGGAATAATACCGCCTACAATCAACCTTGAGAATCCAGATCCTGATTGTGATCTGGACTATGTTCCCCAAGTTGCCCGTAAAGCGCAGGTCAAAACTGTTCTTTCCAACTCTTTCGGATTCGGCGGTACAAATGGGTGTTTAATCTTCGGGAAATATGACATTCAATAAAACATGGTTTGAAAAGGAGTTCACATGGATTTTGAGGTAGCAATTGGAGAAGTATCCCGATTTACCGGTCAAGTAATAGCAATCAATATTTTTGAAAACGAAAATAGGTTAACCCCCCAGGTAAAGCAATTAGACCTGGCGCTGGATGGTACCATTTCAAAATTGATCGAACAAGGTGAGATTAAGGGCAAGTTTAAAGAGATAACGCAAATTTTCAGCATGGGTAAAATGATACCTACTAAAGTATTAGTGGTTGGGTTAGGGAAAAACTCCGAGTTGACTCCGGACAGGATTAGAGCAGCAGCAGCAGAAATCGGCAAATATTTACGCGCAAGAAAGGGAGACACTGATATAAAACTGGGGTACACGCTGGAAGTACCGGGTTTTGAACCTTCAAATTTAGGCCAGCTTATCTGTGAAGGGGCTTTATTGGGGTTTTATTCGTTTAAAAATCATGTTTCCAAGAGTTCCGAAAAAGAGGGTTCTATTACATTTAACATAATAATTTCACCAGGTGAAAATATTGACTCCTGGAAACAAGGCCTTAAAACTGGTAGCGTTTGTGCGGAAGCTGTGATTCTGGCGCGCAATCTGGTAAACGAGCCTGCTAATTTCATGACCCCAGCTATTCTGGCGGACGTAGCGAAAGAACAAGCTTCCAGGTATGACCTGGATATTCAGGTTTTGGAAAAAGATTTCATGCAAAAAGAGGGGATGGGTGGATTGCTGGGAGTGGCCCAGGGCAGCGCCCAGCCTCCCAGATTCATCGTTTTAAAATATACGGGTAAGATAACTCAAGAAATTGATATTGCTCTGGTTGGAAAAGGAATAACCTTTGATTCGGGTGGTATTTCGATTAAATCATCTGACGGCATGGGAGACATGAAAGGTGATATGGCGGGAGCAGCGGCAGTGATAGCCGCCATTACTGCTATAGCTCAATTTAAACCTGCCGTTAATGTAGTGGCAATAGTCCCGGCAACCGAAAATTTGCCCAGCGGCACGGCTATGCGGCCAGGTGATGTGATAACTCAAATGAACGGGAAAACCGTTGAAATAATCTCTACCGATGCGGAAGGCAGGTTAATTTTAGCTGACGCTATTTGTTACGCAAAAAAGCTGGGGGCCAAGAATATTGTTGATGTGGCTACTTTGACAGGTGCCTGTCGGATTGCTCTGGGAGACGTATGCAGTGGTATCTTTTCAAATGATCAGGACTTCATGCGGAAAGTTATCTCGGCTGGAGACAAGGCAGGTGAATGTCTCTGGCCACTCCCTTTAAAGGAAGAATACAGGGATTTAATTAAAAGCGATGTGGCTGATCTCAAGAATTCTGGTGGCCGGTATGCGGGAGCTATTACTGCTGCCTGGTTTATTGCTGAGTTTGCAGACTCTACCCCCTGGGTGCATCTGGATATAGCCGGTACTTTTATGCTGGATAAAGAAAGGGGCTATCTAGTTAAAGGAGCTACTGGAATTCCAGTGAAAACATTGATTAACCTGGTCATGGCCTTGGCCACTTAACCATGTACCGAATCTTGATTGCGATCGCTCATGTATTGATATTATTTGCCTCTCGGTTGACTGTCAAAGGTGGAAAATTTGTACCTGCCGAAGGTCCATTGTTGATAGTGTCTAACCATTTAAGTGTAGCAGATCCCGTTCTGCTGGGGGCTAAACTGCGGCGAAAAGTCTTGTTTATGGCCAAAGAAGAGCTGTTTAGAAACAAATTTACGTCATATTTTGTAAGGTCGTTTGGAGCCATTCCGGTTTACCGAGGGCGTTCAAATCGCTATGCTCTGCATCAATCCTCAACAATATTAAAAAACGATGGCGTATTGGGTATGTTTCCTGAAGGAAAACGCAGCCGAAATGGTATTTTAATGCCCGGCCAGTTGGGAGCAGCCTTGATAGCTTACCACAATAAAACTAAGATTCTACCGGTGGCCATAACCGGATCGGAAAAAATTCGCGGCAAAGAATGGCTGTTTCACCGTTCTCAAGTAACAATAACCATAGGAGAACCCTTTTTTCTGCCTGAAATAGGACATACTTTAAAAAAAGAGCAATTAAGTGAGTTGACCGATTACATAATGGGCAGGATAGCCGCTTTACTACCGGAAAAATTTCAAGGTCAATATTCTGGTGAAAATAAAAATGAAAATCATCCAGGCTAAAGAACTAGGATTTTGCTACGGCGTTTGTCGGGCGATAGACATGCTGGAAAAGGCAGCGAAGCAATATAGCAGCCTGGAAACTCTGGGACCGGTCGTTCATAACGAGCAGGTTTCTAAAAGACTGGACAAGTTAGGAATCCACGTAATAAATAGCCTCCAAGAAATCTCAAGCGCAGTGGTAGCCATTAGCAGTCATGGGGTAAGCTCTGAGGTAGAGTCCCAACTTAGATCTAAACCTGTCACAGTGATAGATACCACATGTCCTTTCGTGAGCAGAGCACAGATAGCCGCCAGGAGACTTGCTGAGGTCGGCTTTTTTGTCATAATATTTGGCGAAGCTGGCCATCCGGAGGTTAAGGGAATCCTGGGATATGCCCAAAATAAAGGACTAGCCACTCTTGACGGTGCGAGCATTGCCAAATTGCACACGTTGCCCAGGCGTTTGGGCATTCTTTCTCAAACGACTCAAATACCGGAGCATTTTAATGCCTTCGTTAAAGATGTAATAGACTTAACGCTACAAAGAGATGCAGAAATCCGTATTCTGGATACTATCTGCCATGATATAAGAAAAAGACAATCGCTGTCCCTGGATTTGGCCTCAAAAGTGGATATGATGTTAGTCATAGGTGGGAAATCCAGCGCAAACACACGGCGACTTCTTGAGTTATGCTCCGTCCGAACAGAAACGCATATGATCGAAAAGTCCGAGGAAATTGATCTTTTGTGGTTAAAAGGAAAACAAACCATAGGAATAACCTCCGGTACCTCTACCGCAGAGTTTTCGATAACTGAAGTAATTAAACGATTAGAAGATCTTTCTAATTAGTTTGTTATTTTCCAAGCCACAAATACCAGCTTTAAAGTGTCCGGAAAAATGTGATATATATCCCGTAACAGCTACAAATAATGTGTATTTTTTGTCAAATACAACCCCTTAAAAATGGCTCTCCGCAGTTGACAGTGAGATGTGGATGAGTTAAAATTTGCCAGAGTGGGTTGAATTTGAGGAGAGATGGTTTTGATTGAAATGACTGTTGACAGCATTCGCGTTAGCCTGATGAATTACCAGAGGGTGGTAATTCTGAAAGAAAAGGCGGCGGAAAGGTATTTGCCCATCTGGATTGGGCCTTCTGAAGCGGATGCGATAGCCGTCAAATTGCAGGGTGTGAGCGTTCCCCGTCCTCTCACTCATGATTTACTGATTTCGGTAATTGATGCTTTGGGCGCCACGATCAACTCGATAGTTGTTAGTGATTTAAAAAATGATACTTTTTACGCCAAGGTTCTTTTAAGCGTAGATGGTGAACAAATGGAAGTTGATTCTCGTCCCAGCGATGCTTTAGCTTTAGCGGTGCGGGCTGATGTTTCGATTTTCGCGGAAGAGGCTGTTTTAGATAAGGCTGGTATATTGCTGGATCGTGAAACCGGCAAGCCAGTAGGCTCGCCTGATGGTTTGCCGGCTAAAGACGCCGACACCAAAGTAAGCGAAGACGAAATGAAGAAAATGTCAGCTTTTTACGATTTCATTAATAATCTTGATTTGGAAGACTTCGATAAAAGAAAGTCTTAGTTATAAGCGCGTGAAACCCAGCAGTAATTAGTGGAATATTGGTTTTAGCGACAGGTAAAATTGAAATAGCTTGTGAAAGATTAATAGAAGCTGGCAGTTAGTCCGGCTTCTATTATTGTGGAATAAAATATTATACCTTTACGATCAGCGGTTGCATATTAATAAAACAGGTTGAGAGGGTGGAGAAGCTCGGTCCAGCTATCAAATTGATAGGGTCGGCTTTTTACATAGGGCTGTGTATCATGCTCGGTGTAATAGGCGGTGTGTGGCTGGATAAGAAACTGGAGACTCAACCGATTTTCGTATTGATCGGACTGGTGTTAGGTCTGATCATGGCTTTTTGGGGTTTTTATCAGATGGTGATTCCTTTGATTAAAGAGAATTCAAAACAGGGTCAAAAACGGGAAAGGAGATAGCAAGTGGCAAAGAAGAAATTGCTGGGTTGTTCCTTCCCGGTTGTGATTGTTATTGCGGTTGTTCTCATTGTTCTCATGTTGGTTACTTTCGCCGGTGGCCCTATCGGTAGTAAACTGCTTAAAACATTTGGTGTAAGTTTTCAACTTCCGGATTGGATGGCTATTGCTAAACCTGCGCCGGAGTTAGCCGCTGAACCCCTTTTCCACATTGGCACTTTTGCTGTAACTAATTCACTCTTAACCGCCTGGATAACTATAGCTATTCTGCTGATCTTCGCTTTTTTTGCTACCCGCAAGATTAAATTGGTACCTCCCAGGTTACAGGCGGCTCTGGAATTTATAATCACAGCGTTGCTGGATTTGTGTGAAAGCATCGCCGGGCCTAAATACGGTCGACAAGTTTTTCCTATAATCGCCACTATCTTTTTATTCGTTTTTGTTAATGCCTGGACCAGCTTAATTCCCGGCTTTGGTTCTATTATGGTCGCAGTTCATGAACATGGAGAAACCATTATGGTTCCTTTACTGCGAGGTGCTAACACAGATATTAATATTCCGCTGGCTCTGGCAATAGTTGCCTTTGTTACAGCCTGGGGTTTTGGAATCAAAGCACACGGTATGAAATTTTTCAAACAATTTGTACAGATGGGGAAAATCTTGCTCGGTATAAAGCAATTGTTTCAAGGGAAGTTTAAGAGTGCTCTGGGTAGCCTTATTTTTGGTGTGATAGATTTGTTTGTGGGGTTCCTTGAGTTACTTAGTCAGTTTATTCGTCTGGTCAGTTTCACTTTTCGTCTTTTCGGTAATATGACTGCTGGAGAAATTTTGCTTTTAAGCATCAGTTTTTTGGTGCCCTGGGTTCTTTCGATTGCCATATACGGGTTAGAAATGCTGGTGGGTTTCGTGCAGGCACTGGCTTTCAGTTTGCTAACACTTATTTTTACATCACTGGCAGTGGCTGGACATGAGGAAGAAGGACACGAAGAAAATGCTGCGCATTAATGTCAATAATATCAAGAATATGAAAAGGGGGAAATCTTAAATGGATGCACAAGCCTTCAAATTGTTAGGTGCCGGTTTAAGCATGGGCCTGGGAGCGATCGGTCCCGGTATCGGCATCGGTCTAATCGGTTACGGTGCCCTGCAAGCCCTGGGCAGGAATCCCGAAGCCAGAGGCTCTATTTTGACATACATGATCCTGGCCATCGTGCTGGCAGAAGCTGTGGCTATTTATGCTCTGGTCATGGGAATTCTTTTGGCCATGGTGGTGTAATAATACTGGAAATCAGATATTTCTGTAGTTGAAGAATATTGATATTTGAATCAAGAACTTCAGGCAGAAGAGGTATAAAATGGGCGAACTTGGTATTAATTTGCCGTTATTGATATCGCAGTTGATAAGCTTTTTGATATTGCTGACGGTTCTGTATTTTGTGGGATATAAGCGTATTATCAAGATGCTAGATGAACGGGCCCAAAAGGTCAAGGAAAGCATGGAACAAGCGGAATTGGTTAAGAGTCATTCTGCGAAGGCTGAGGAAGAGGTCAAGAAACAGGTTCAAGTTGCTTCTCAGCGAGGTCTGGAATTGATCGCTCAGGCTACTCAGACCAGTGACGAAATACGGGCTAAAGCTCAGGATCTAGCCAAACAGGATTCCGAGGTATTAATTGAGAAGGCCAGGCAAGCTATTAAAACAGAGCGGGATTCCGCCCTGGATGAATTAAGGCAAGAATTTGCCGAATTAACTATTATGGCAGCCAGTAAAGTTGTGGGCGAGTCTCTGGATAAAGAGACCCATAAGAAACTGATCGATAAAGTATTGCAGGAAAATCAGACCCTGAAAAAGGGTTAAACTAGCGGAGAAACGATCTTGGCAGAAAATACCATTCAGGCAAAGCGTTACTCGCAGGCTGTTTTTGAGTTAGCGCTGGAAAAAAATGAAATT
>CAITCX010000023.1 GCA_903890885.1 uncultured Dehalococcoidia bacterium | reverse complement strand
GACAAACGTTGCACCTTGGCTAGACAACATAGCACCATCGAATTTGCTGCCAGGCAAAGAAAGGGTATTGGTACTATTGCCTGTGGTGAATGTTAGCCCGAATGGTAATGTTACATCTTTACCTACCGATGTTTTGGCATTGCCTTGGAGTGCCGTATCGATCAGCATGGAACCAGCCGGGTCTATTATGCCGTCGCCGTAGGTATTTATCTGTTTTGGTGTTGTATTGCGCGAGCTGACTGAACTCATATCAACATCGCCAATCCCATCCTGTACATATAGCTTACCGGCAGCATCCTTAGTCAATGCCATTATCACATCCATGTCTATGCCAGGAGAAACATCCTTAACGTTGATGTACTTTATCTGCCAACCGGAGCTGAGTAGTGTTATGTCGCGCGCTCCATTAACAACGGTCTTATTTACGCGTATGGTTACCGTGCCATCACCGGTGGATAGGTTTGAAACTTTAACCTTGCCCCCTATTCCAGCCAGGGAATAATTCAGTACTACACTGCTGCCGTTGACTACGTTGTATTTGACATCCCAGTATCCTGACACAGGGGTAATAGACGGCACGTACTCATCGGCTCCCATATCCACAGTTGTGATTCCGTCCCCGTTGCCGTCCACTATGCGTGGGAATCCGTCCATATCTGTAGCCGGAATGGAAGGTGCTGAATTATTGCCTGTATCTATACAAGGGGAACCGGAAGTGAGGTGCAAATCCCCGTCGGCCGCATCTCTAAACATAGGGTCTGTATTAATATTGCCGATTCCCGGATAAAGGGTGCCAGCGATGTCACAGTATGTAATCAGTGTATACAAATTATTATAATTGCTAATTTCACCGAGGCTGTCGTTCCACAGGATGCAGTTGGTGATTGTGATCGGGTAAGTATAAAGTTCGTTCTGTATCCCGTTACCCGAGTTGCCCCAGAAGTCGCAGTTGGTGATTGTGGGCGAGGAGGCAAAGTTCCATATCCCGTCGCCCGAGTTGTTCTGGAAGATGCAGTTTGTGATAGCAGGCGAGGAGCCGTCGTTAATCATCCCGCTGTTCGAGTTGCTCTGGAAGATGCAGTTGGTGACAATAGGCGAGGATCCTCCGTTATACATCCCGCCGGCGACGAGGCTTGCCGAATTACTCTGGAAGGTGCAGTTTGTGATAGTGGGAGAGGAGCCTTCGTTATACATCCCGCCGCCCACGGATGCCGAGTTGCTCTGGAAGGTGCAGTTGGTGATAGTAGGCGAGGAGTTAGTGTTATGCATTCCGGCACCAGTGCCGCTGCCATTGATGACAGCGAAACCATCAATCTCAGTTGCGCTGCTTATATTGATAGCAGTCACCACTGAGCCATGCTGCATGCCATCTATGATGGTAGAAGTATTGCCCGCTCCCACCAGTTCAACCCCGTCTCTCAGAATGATGTTTTCGCGGTAGGTTCCTGCGGCTACGTACACTGTGCCCGTAGAGGAGAAATTATCGATGCCAGCCTGTATTTTATTGAAAGCGTTGTATCCCCACGTATGTCCGCCGCAACTGCTTGCGTTGTAGCTAGCGTCTATCCACACTTTTGATGGCGGAGTAGGAGTACTATCAGAAATAACAGTAACACCTCTGGCCTGAGCGGTATTACTAATTGTAGAGTTACTCGCATCGGCGGTTTTGGTCGGCAGCATGAGTAATGTGGGAAGGACCAAACCAAATATAATGAACAGGTTCATGATTAGCTGACCTTTGGATTTAGGCATCGCTATTCTCTCATTGTTTATTTTAAAATTAAATAATTCTTGTCTTACAGCAAATCTAGTAGGGCACAAACCGCGGGTAAGTATAAGGGATTTATGCATTAAAAGCAAGTATTTTGTAATCCTATAGGGTTAAAAATAAATATTGCATAAAGGATTATAATAATGGCCGTATAATGTGGTTGTTAGTTGTGAAATAAATCAGTGGGTACCCAAGTGTCCACAACTGTCGCGTATTTGTAAGCTGGTTGTTAAACTTTATAGGGCTTTTTAGAATTTTTGAGTCTTTAGCCACTCGGCTGTGATTTTAAAGGCTTCCTCAGCGGAATAAATCGGCTGGTATCCGAAGTCCCGAGTCGCTTTATCGTGGACAAAGGTATGATCCACACAGAGGCAATAGACCGAGAACCTGTTGAAATTGGATTTAGGGCTGAATTTCTCAGCAAACCACGCAAGAAAGTTCGCCAGGCCGTGAGGCATAGACTTCTTGGGGACAGGTATGCCCAGTTGCTCCAGGAAAGGACTCATAAAATCAAAAAAGTTCCCGGTGGCATGATCGGTAATGAAATAAATCTGCCCCGACACGGGTGAATTCGGCGCCAAATGTTCGGCAGCCAGTATGTGAGCATGCGCAGCGTTCCCGGAGAAGACGTGGCTGAATTGAGCCTTACCGTTTCCCAGTCGTATATTCATACCATTCTTGGCGTTTTTTATGACATTAGGCAGGTGGTACTTATCGCCGGGACCGTACATGCCCACCAGGCGCAAAACGCAAGTCGAGAAGGTTGGTCCGTTGGCTTTAATAACAGCCTGTTCGCCCAGCATCTTGCTGCAGGCGTACTGGTTCATTACGCCGACATCCGCGGGATAAGGCAGAGACTCATCGCCGAGACACTCGCCATGCTTGCCGTCCATGACTACATCCAT
>CAITCX010000022.1 GCA_903890885.1 uncultured Dehalococcoidia bacterium | reverse complement strand
AGTCGTTAGTTGTGGATGAGAAAGGCAATGTACTTTACAATGGCGTATCCATCCCGGCCGAACAAGCCCTGGAAAATATTCGGATCAACCAGGAGTTCTTGGAAGCGCGCAACGTCGGGACTGGTTTGGTGAATGGTTTTAAAGACACGGTCAGTCAATTAGAGGCAGCTGATGCCGGCTTTAAAGAACAGCTGGATAAGATCCGCCAACTCCAGGAACAATTGAAGAATACTACTGATCCGGAAGCCGCCGAAGGCATCCAAAAACAATTAGGGAGCCAGGTTGATGAACTAAAAAATACCCTTAAAGGGTTTGAAAACTCTGAAGACCCTGCCGTTGCTGACCTGGCCGCCAGATTAAGGGAACAGTCCAATCAAATGAATGCCAATTATTCGTCTAAAAACGTCCTTAAGGGCGAGGGACGGACAGCGGCTGGGACTGTTTTTGATAGTGTGGTCCACAACACCTACAGCCAGGTTGACCAGGAGTTCGCAACCCGATTAAACGAAATGGGTTATCGCCGCGGTGGGCATGAGTTTACAGCGGAAGATTTGATGGAATTCCGCAATAAATCCAGCCAGGGAACCGTAGGCCAGGACCGTGATGCCGGTCTGAACGAGGAAGCATACCGGGACTTGCTGGATAAAATGGAACAGGCTCCACCTGGTTCGGAAGAAGCTAATAAGATAGCCCGGCAGTTGCAGGAGGCACACGAAAACGGACGGATCACGGTTGACCCCGAAAAGCAAGTCGCCTATCTGAGGCGCCAGATCGTCGAAACCGATTCTAAATTAACCGATTTAAAGAGCCAATTGGAAAGTCTCCCTGGTGACTCACCCGAAGCCGCCGGAATAAGGGCTGAAATTGCGCGGTTAAGCCAGCGCCCCGGAGAACTTCAGCGTGAAGTCAGTCAGCTTGAAGATCGGGCTACCCGTCTTAAAGAAACATATATTAACCAGCTTCAACAAAAGCTGGAAAGGGCCGTTCCCGGCTCGAGTGAAGCCCAAACACTGACCCGGGAAATCGATAATGCCGGATTAAGACTGGCAGGTCGCGCTGAACTGGATGTCTCCCCCGGTCGCTGGAATGAAGTTACTGCTCCTGAGTATAACCGGGCATTTTCAGATACCACCGGAACTGACGCCCGAAGTGCATCTCAATTACTTACTAACAATAAAAATGTTGAAGCTTATCCTGACGCCAGAATACTCAGGGAAGAACTGTCCGATCCCAGATGGGCTGCGCAGAACGCCGCAGTTCCCCAGGTCAAAGCTATTGAAAACCAGGCGAACGTGGGCGAGGGGATTATGGTCAAAGGCGAAGCGATTCAGGAAACGGCGCGGGGTTATTCTAAAGATATCGTTTCTAAAATCATAAAACAACTGGAACAGGACCCGAATGTTACTCCGGAAAGAATGGAAGTTGTCAAGAAAATAAACAGCATTTTTAAAGATATCGGTGATGGAACCCTGTTTCCGGGTGATGCCAACACTGAACTCCAGCACAGGTTACCGGAAATAAAAGATTTAACGATAGAAAAAGCCACCCGTATTCTGGATGCTAACTACGAATCAAGCATTAAATACCAGGGGACCGGGGTCGGGGCGGCTGGAACCCTGGAAGAGACGACTAAAGTGACCCCGACAGCCGAACCAGGATTTGTCCACCAAACCTGGGGACGGGTAAATGACCTGGCAGCCGTGGAAGGTTATTATCAACAAAATGCGGCTTATGGTATGTCTGAAAGTGAAGCTCTGACAGTTGCTGCCGGACAGACTTTAGCAGGAAATAGAGTGATGGCCATGGATCATCCTTTCCTGGGTTCAATCAAACCTGAGGCAGCTATATTGGCCGGAGCGATGCTGCCGGGAGGGACCAGTAACATCTTGCCGGACCAGGCTATTGCAAATTGGATATCTACAAGCGACCTGGCAGGTCATGCCATCACCCAAACAGTCAATGACAGCCTGGCATCCGGTCAACTGGACACGCAGGCCCTGGATAAATTTGTGGATAATTTGAACCAGCGGTCCGGGGTAGATCCTTTTAAAGGTATCAACCAGGCCTCTGAATTGGGATTCGAGGAATTATACCGCACCGACGGCGGTAATATTATTAAAGACGTGCTTCAGATTAATGACTCCGGGGCAGGCAGTGAAGTTATTAACGAGAGTCTGGAAGGATTTCGGCAAAGTATTGCCGCCCCTCTCGAAGGTGAAAAACCTCAAGTTATATTACAGGGATGGGACCATCTTTTCCGTTCAGCTTCAGAAGTCGTAGTTGACCCGGCGCAGGAAAGCCAAAGCCTGATTAATGATATGGGCAACATGTATAATTACGGCGTCGGGGATGGCTATTGGACGGAATGCCTGGGCAGTACCGCAGGTGTAATCAAGGAATTACCGGTAATCGACAAAGTTGTTGATGGATACAGCGAAATTTACAACGGTGTAGCCAATCAAGGTGTGGCGGGCTTTTCACAGGAAATGTATGAAGGCGGAAGAGCCCTGGCAGGGGAAACTGCCAGCGCGGTGGGTGACGCAGTGGCCGGTACTTATAATTATATAAAGAGTTTCTTCTAGGAGCCGCAATGCCTGGATTTATGCTAAATAACCGTCAAATTCGTAGTTTAGTGGGTATGGCAGGTATTAGAGAGCCGGTACCAGGTTCTCCCTTGCAGTTGCTTTCAAAAGAAGAAAGGCCCTTGATTCCCCTGGAACCCGCCTTCACCAGTTTAGTCAATGACCATATTTTGGAACCGGAAAATGGCCGGTGGCGCGTAAACAAGCTCTTTGCTTTGGCGCTCGAAACCTGTGTTCGTCCGGAGGAAGTGATAGAGCTAAGCACAGTCATTAAACCCTATTTCGCCTTTTCCATAGCCAGGCGTCAGGCTTTCTGGTCTGAGTGTAGCCGGAATGTTGAAGGCATCACCAAATTCTATTTTCCGCTTTCGCGCAATATGGTGCTCCTTCTGCTGACCGATGCACTTACCAGCCAGGCCCCGGAGCCTGATCAGTGCGGTTTCCATTTCCTCGGTTCGGTTGAAGAGGCTTTTGTCCTCAGCACCGTGATGCACAAAATACGGGAATATCCGGTGGAATTGGCAGTATCAGATCTGGTCAATTCTGTCGCACGGGAAGCGTCAATGCCCCAGTTTACCGCTAGTTTTATCTCTATGGCCGGTGAGAAATCGCTGGACCGTTTGGCTAAATCTTCCGAAGCCATCTCAGCAGTTATCGGAAAACTGGGGGTCAACGGTTATCTCTCTTTGAGTGACGGTAAAGTTAAGCCCAGCCCGGCAGTGGAGACCGCTTTAAAGTCTCCGCCGCAAAGCGGATTTGTGATTTCTCATTCTGAAATTAGTGAAACAGCTATCCAATCTCAATCGCTGTTGGTACTCAACGCCGGAGGGCGCAAGCTGGTTTTTCGTCTACGTAGCAGTCAGGGTAAGACGCCTCTTTTTGAATGGGTAGAAATGAGCCGGCAGCAAATTCGCCTTCTGATAGCTGGTTTATTACTGCCGACGGTGGTGTTAAACCGGGTGAATCTGGATGCCAAGAATACCGGCGCACCACCAACCCCATCCCCGGCCTTTTGTTTTACTTGCGGTGCCAAACTTAAATCCGGGGCGGCATTTTGCGGCCAATGCGGTTCTCCGATCAAGAAAAGGAATTAAAATGCAGAGAGCCAATTATTGTTTGAATTGCGGACGAAAGCTGGATGCAGATGAGAAGTTCTGCTCCTCCTGCGGTCAGAAAATCAGCCCGGTGTCAGGGCCTGAAGTTGGCCTTAAACCACCCGTAAAAAATGTCATTTCCAAGCAACCGCCTGTAACTGCGAAACAGGTTTCCAGCGTGGATGTGTTTGAATTAAAACGCAACCTGGAAAAATCGCCCAGCCTTGATGAGGCACAGGTTAGATCCTATTTCTCTGTGTTAAAGGAGCAACTCCAAAAAGGTGAGTTGACGGCGACCGCTTTTCAGAAGATGCTGGGAGAACTCAGGCTGTATGATCCCCAGGGCAGCCTCTGGACTATCGGAGCTAAAACCGGCCGCTGGTATTTGAAAAGAAATGGCCAATGGGTAGAAGGAGTACCCGCAGGAAAACTGGTTTTCCGCGCCAACACTCCTTTAAATCCTGCCCAGGAAAAACCGCTATTTTGTGGAAATTGCGGAGGAAAGCTCCGCTCAACTGCCAAATATTGTAATTGGTGCGGCGCCCCGAGGAGTTAAACTTGGCGATTGTTTTTAAAATAATCGGGTATTTGTCTATTCCTTTGATGATTTTTTCCGCCTATACTATGATTAAAAGTTTGAACAGAGACCAGCGGATTAAAACCCTCAGCCTGGTCTTGCCCATGGTAACCAGTGTGGCTGCGGTTTTTCTTTACACCGCCATATTGAAAATCACTACTTCAACCTTTTTATCCGCTATATTGGCTATCGTCGGATTTCTGCTGGGCATCT
>CAITCX010000021.1 GCA_903890885.1 uncultured Dehalococcoidia bacterium | reverse complement strand
CCAGGTGCCTGCGTTTTTTAACCGACCGTTATATCGAAGGCACCTGTCCCCTCTGCGGTTTTAACGACGCCCGCGGGGATCAATGCGACCAGTGCGGTAAACCTATGAATCCGATTGATTTAAAGGAACCTCACTGTAAATTGTGCGGTGCCCAGCCTGAGTTTAAAAACTCTGAGCATTTCTTTTTAAAGTTAAGCGCGTTTCAAGAAAGATTAAGCGAGTGGATTAAAGAAAAGGCTTTCTGGCGCTCTAATGTCTACCAATTTACTAAACACTACCTTGAGGATGGCTTAAGGGACCGGGCTATCACTCGGGATATGGAATGGGGTATCCCACTGCCCTTGCCAGGCTACGATGGCAAACGTATATACGTCTGGTTCGATGCGGTGATCGGTTATCTATCCGCCAGCAAGGAATGGGCACAAAATCAAAAGGACCCTGAAAAATGGCGGTCTTTCTGGCAGAAGGAGGATACCAAATCTTATTATTTTATTGGGAAAGACAACATCGTCTTCCATTCTATAATATGGCCTGCTATGCTTATGGGCTACGGAGATTTGAATCTGCCTTTCGAAGTACCAGCCAATGAGTTCCTGACATTTGAAGAGAAGAAATTTTCCACAAGCCGCAACTGGGTGGTTTCATTGCCTGACTATTTGACGCGTTATGATCCTGACCCATTGCGTTACATGCTTTCCATTAACATGCCTGAAACCACGGATACCGATTTTTCCTGGCGGGAATTCTACCGCCGTAATAATGATGAACTGGTAGCCACATATGGCAATTTGGCTCACAGGGTGCTAACATTCACTTATAAGAATTATGAAGGATGCATCCCGACTCCCGGGGAATTGGACGTCCAGAGTCAGGCCCTCCTTAATAAGGCAAATGAGACTTTGTTGGCAGTAGATACCTTCTTGTCCCAATGTAAGTTCAAAGACGCCATCAAAACCGCTATGGCGCTAGCCGCTGAAGCTAATCGCTTTCTGGATGAAAAAGCTCCATGGAAAACGATTAAAACCGATAAAGCAGCTGCCGGTACTTCATTATATGTTGCTATCGCTATCATTGCTGCCCTAAGGACACTTTTCTACCCGTTTCTGCCTTTTAGTTCTCAAAAATTGCATGAGAATCTGGGCTATTCCGGTGATGTGCAGGCAGCCGGGTGGAAGATCGAGTTACCTCTCGCCGGCCAAAAACTGACGGTGCCGCAGCCGCTTTTCACAAAGCTGGATGAAAAACTAATCGAAGAAGAAAATAAACGACCTGAACATTCCAGTGTCAAATAGTGAGGCATCCAATTTGGAACTGAGCCAGATTTATGCTCCGGTGGTAGATGATCTAAAAATAATCGAGGAAACGATCAAAAAAGTAAGTCAGGTGGACTTTTCCTGGCTGGCGCAGCTTCTCAATCACAGCCTGGGAGCAGGCGGCAAGAGGATACGGCCTGCCTTGACTTTGCTTTCCGGCCGGTTCTACAACTATCGTTTAGAGTATCTGGTGCATATGGCGGCGGCTATAGAGCTGATGCATACTGCCACACTGGTGCACGATGATGCTATCGATAAATCCGCGACCCGCCGCGGAAGGACAACTGTTTACAAGAACTGGGGTCCGGAAGCCGCT
>CAITCX010000020.1 GCA_903890885.1 uncultured Dehalococcoidia bacterium | reverse complement strand
GTGCATATTGGTACTGCCCCCGGGTAAGCCATATCATCTTGTTTTGCGGGTCAATCTCCAGTCCGTGGTTGACTGCTTCCAGCGCTTCCTGAAACTGTCCCAGCACGCCGTGAGAAAAACTCATCAGAAAATAGGTGTTCGCGTTTTTTGGCTGGATCTCGATGGCTTTCCGGCAGCTTTCAATTGCTTCTGGGTATTTCAGGCACATCACTTCGGCCTGGGCACGGGCGTGCCAGGCCTGCCCGTTTTGCGGGGCCGCCAGCGTGGCTTTAAGGCAAATTTCCAGCGCTTCTTTGTAGCGGCGCTCATCGAATAGTTGCTTGCCCTCGCTGACAAGCTTGTCCGTGCCGCTGGCAGCGGGGCTGGCTTTATTGGATTTGGGATTAATAACCATCGCGTTTTTCTCGAGGAATCCGTTCTAACCTGCAGATGCAGTTTCTACCCGGCCGCCCAAAGTTGCTCATTCGCCCAGGACACTGTCATCAAAGGCCAGTTGCCCGGTTAATCTGAGATAAACATTGGTTGCACTCACTCGCGGATGCCGGTTATCGAACACTTCAGAGGTTTTCAGTTTGCTGTATATATTGTTGATGTGGTGCCTTACCGTTTTAACGTCTATGCACAGGCTGTCAGAAATTGCTACATTAGTATATCCCCTGGCCACCAGGTTCAGGATTTCCATTTCTCGTACGGTGAGTCCGCCCGCCAGGGGCGCTTTATCTCCTTCCGTTGACATTAAATTGGCCAGGGTCGGATCAATCACGATCTGTCCCATTCTGACCAGCGAAATAATGCTGAAGAGCTGCTCGGTGCGCGCCAGTGATTTCTTAAACATAAAACCGAATGGGGACCTGGAATTTTCCAGGTGATGGCGTATCAGCAGCAGGTCTTCATATCTGAGCACCGAGGCCAGTAAAACTATTCCCAGTGCCGGCAAGCAGCTTTGCAGTTGGCTTAATTCTTTCAGTAGGTCGGCCGAGATAGAGCGGTAGCCTATCAGCAGCACATCCGGTTCCTGTCTGGTGACCTGGGTTTTCAGGTTTTCTAAATCACCAAACGGGCAGCTTCCCACCACCCTTACCGGGCTTTCATCGATAAAAACTGCCTGGTAGAGCCTCTGAAAGATTTCCTGTTCTTCGGTCCAATACAGTTTGATCCTGGCGGGGCTATCCATCACGCAGCTCCCAGGCTATGAATGTTCCAGGCTGGTCAGACGATGATTTTGCGCTCCATCATGGTGCGGATTTCATTGAGCTTCCAGCGGTTGACGTGGGCTTGCACGCGGGCCAGCAGTTCCCTGTGTTTGAATGGCTTGGTCACGTAGTCAGTGGCTTCTTCTTCCAGTGCCTGGACGACTGAATCCTCGGCAGTGTGGGCCGTCAGTACAATGATCGGCACGTTAGACACCAGCCGGATCTCTTTCATCACATCGAATCCAGAGATATCGGGCAGCCCCAGGTCCAGTATAATAGCATCCGGTTTCTCGGTTTTGGCCATTTCAATACCGGGTTTCCCCATATAAGAGAACACCACTTTGGCTTCCGGCCAGTGGTAGCTGAAAATGAACAAAATAGTCTCCACTACTTCGCGGTTGTCTTCAATTAAGAGTATCTTAGTATCCATCTTTTTCTCCTTGTCTCGTGCAAGAAAGTTTCAATATTTTCTCAGGAAACAAGATCTGGTCAGCCTCAGCGGTCGCTTGCTTTTAGGTCTATATCCTGACTGGCATTACTTTCATAATATAACAAATATTCCTAAATATCTATCCTGTCATGAAAATCCCTAATCTCTGCCGGATTTGCTGGTCTCCGGTGCGCCGCAGGTCAGCAGTTCACCGGTAGTCTCCAGGTAAATCCTGGCAGCGCTTACGCGCGGATGCCCGGTATTGAAATCGGGGTCTTCTTTGAGCTTGCTGTAAATATTGTTGATGTGGTGCTGCACCGTGCGGATATCAATGTATAGGGCTTTGGCGATGCCGGAGTTGGTGTGGCCCCTGGATATCAAGTCTATGATGCGGCGTTCTCTGGGGGTGAGGTCCTTGATGGGTCCCTGTTCGCGTTCGCTGAACATCAGGTCGGTCACCGTAGAATCCAGGATTACCTGTCCTTCATAGACGGCCTTGATGACGCTGCAGAGCTGCTCGGCCCGGTCTACTGATTGTTTTAAGAGCAGGGCCATGCCGCTCTGACTGCCGGCAGTCAGCTTCTTGAGTGAAATGATGTTCTGGGCGTTGTATGAAATGAAACTGATCACGAATCCCAGGTTGGGAAAATCAACCCGGATCTGCTTCAGGCTGTCCACCATGTTCTGGTCCAGGCGCTTGATGCTTATGAAGAGCACATCCGGGTTATGGGACTTCATATCCGGTGCTGCCGCGCGGATGTCCATATTGTTGGTCATCCCCATCAAGCAAATGGAATTGACGGGAGAGAATACCTCTTTATATACATTATTAAAGATACGCTGCTCCTCCAGTACATAGAGTTTAACCAGTTGGATTTTCTCTTCCATTATATTAAACCTCCTCGTTTATTTGTGCACATTATCTGGGTCTTAGCCCCGATGCGCTTCTGCCAGTTGGCATTCTATACTGATTCTAATGGTTTATTCTGGTGCCAACAGACAAGATTATGGCATACCTTGATGACATTCGTAATGGACTCTATGTACCATCTTTGCTAGTAAAAACTACCTACTGGATGTTGGTTATATTTCGGGACTCTAACCTGTAAAAAGTCCCAGAGGAAATGATAGGTAGTGTGATTGTTGAGAGCAACCAACACGTTTAAGATTGAGGAAACCTATTCTAAGGCGAGGAAAAAAATATGTCGCAGATATTCAAAACCTGGAAAAAAGGTCAAAAAGGTATAACGGGACTGGAAACAGCTATCATATTGATAGCCTTCGTTATCGTTGCTTCGGTCCTGGCCTACGTCGTGATCTCGGCCGGTTTGTTCGCTTCACAGAAAGCCAAGACCGCGGTCAGCGCCGGCCTGGCGCAGTCCGGCTCTACTATTGAATTGAAAGGTAACGTCATCGCTGAGATGGCTGCGGACGCAGATGGCACACCGTTACTAAACGACGAAGGTAAGGCCTACGTCTCAGCAATCTCATTCACGGTAGGTATAGTCCCGGGCGGCAGCGCGGTGGACGTAACCCCCAACCTGTCACCCAACGATCCGGACTATGTGGCTCCCGCTGATCCCACCCTGCCGACTAACCTTTTAATCATCAGCTACCAGGATATTGACCAGCAGATACCCTCCATGTATTTCAGGATAGACAAGGTTAATGCCCACACCGATGATGACATCCTGGATCCCGGAGAGCTGTTTATGATCACCGTTGACATGGATCCTACTATTTATGACCAGATGTCTCCCCTGGGCGTCACCGCTGGCAAGACCTTTACCCTTTCCATTATTCCGCCGGACGGCTCGGTACTGCCTATCGAACGTATCATGCCTTCCCGCACCACCGGCCTGGTTAATCTCTATTAATGTAATAATCGCAGGTCCATATTCTTATGAATACAAACATAAAAAATACAGTTAAAGGGGGTGCTTATCGAAAAAAGTGAAAAAGATGAGAATCCACTAGGTTACAAGGAATCAAAATTCAAGATTTTTTACGGGAGGCGAAATGTTAAAAAGAATTTTAAAACAGAAGAGATATTTTAAGAATATCTACAAGCAACAAAAGGGTATTACCGGCCTTGAAACTGCCATCATCTTGATCGCCTTTGTGGTAGTAGCCGCGGTCTTCGCATACACGGTCCTGTCAGCCGGTCTGTTCTCAACCCAGAAATCCCAGGAAGCCGTTTATAATGGCTTGCAGGAAACTCAATCTACTATGGTCGTCAAGGGAGCTGTCCTCTCGGAGTCAGCTGGAACACCTGGCTGTAGTGCTACCGACATTCTGGTCACCCTGGCTCTATCCACTGGCGGGTCTGGGATTGATTTCACCGCTGGTAATGCAGGCGGCATAGTAAACGGTGTTTTTACTAACAACAAATCTAACAAAATAGTGGTCAACTATAATGATTCAGCCGTACATGTGGCGGATGTGGCCTGGACAGCCACCTTCATCGGCAACAATAATGGTGATGAAATTCTCGATCCGGGTGAGAAAATCACCTTAGATGTCTCACTAGCCAATAACACTATTGCAGTGGATGCCAACCATCAGTTCACTCTGGAAATCAAGTCGCCCAAGGGCGCTATGTTGACCATCCAGCGCACCATGCCGGCCCGCCTGTACGCACTTGATAACCTGAATTAAGCACCCAGTTTAATTAAAAGTAAAATCTGTATCCCGGTTAACAAATATAGGAGGCAAAAATGCTGAGAAAGCTTTTTAAACAACGCAGATATTTCAAAAATATCTATAAATCCCAGAAAGGTATCACTGGCCTGGAAACGGCCATTATCCTGATCGCCTTCGTGGTGGTCGCCGCGGTCTTCGCTTATACCGTCCTGTCGGCCGGGTTATTCGCCACTCAGAAGAGCCAGGAAGCTGTCTATTCCGGGTTGGAACGCACTCAGAGCACCCTGGAACTGAAGAGTTCCGTGGTAGGCACGGGAGTTGCTGGCGCTAATCTTACTCACTTGATTTTCACGCTGGCCATCGTCTCAGGCAGCAACGGCATCGATTTCACAGCGGCCCCTAACAACGTCGTCACCATATCACTGGTCGACAAAACCCAGCGAGTGGAGCAATTGACCTGGACCAAAGCCGTAGTCGGAGCAGCCAATGCCAACAACATACTGGAAGTCAATGAGCAATTCCAGATCAACGTTGATGTCACTGGACTGGGTCTGTCCGCTAACGATACCTTCACCCTTGAAATCAAGACCGCCAAAGGAGCCATTTTAAGCTTCGAGAGAACTTTACCCGGCGTTATTAATGTGAATAATGATCTGCATTAAATGAATTTCCCCGAAAAATAACCCTGAACTAAGGAACGATTAAAAGGAGGCAACTAACCTAATGTTAAGAAAGCTTTTTAAACAAAAAAGATATTTCAAGAATATCTATAAATCCCAGAAAGGTATCACCGGCCTGGAGACGGCCATAATCCTGATCGCCTTCGTGGTGGTCGCCGCAGTCTTCGCCTACACCGTCCTGTCAGCCGGCCTGTTCTCAACCCAGAAGAGCCAGGAAGCCGTCTATAACGGCCTTCAAGAGACCCAGGGCACCCTGCAGTTGCTGGGCAGCGCCACTGGTTTCAAAGGCGATACCAATATTGACGACAGTATCGGCCGCATTGATTTTACCATCGCCCTGGCCACCGACGGGACTTCAATTGATCTGACCAGCGCCTTTGCCTGGGATGGTACAGATCTTACGTGTCCTAATCCCGGTGCCAACCGTCTGCAGATCGCCTATAACGATCAGGCTACCACCGTACCAGATGTCGCCTGGACCGTAGCATGGATCGGCAAATCCAACTATGCCGCCGGAGATGATTTGATGCTGGATCCTGGTGAAAAAGCCGTCATTTCGGTCTGGCTACACCCAGAGGATGGGGGAGTCTGGGGTGATGATTTAACTGTCGCCTGCCCTACTGGCAATGAAGCTAATTTCATCGGAGCCGACCGGGTGGATACTTACCATCTGTTCACGCTGGAAGTCAAACCAGTTAGCGGAGCTACTTTAACCATACAGCGTACCACACCAGCCGTCCTGGATACCATCGTAGACATGCATTAAAACACTAATGTTTTTTACTGGCACGAGCCAGGGGCAGCTGTGACTGCCCCTGGCTCGCACTTAAACCCATCAGCTTGAGAAAGCTCAGGCTAACCGGCTGAAATGAAATGAGGCGGTACTTGTTAAAAACTTTTGACCGGATGAAGGGAGGTCTTATTTGGATAAGACCATAACTACAGCTTTATTGATCATAGCCGGCGTAATATGCTCGATTTTCCTGTTTAACACGGTCTATCCGATGATTAACCGGTCGAGTGCGGCAATGGTCAATATGACTGATAAGATAAATAACCGGATGCAGAGCCAGATCGAGGTCATCCAGGCCACTGGTTCAACCAGCGGCAAGACGGTCTATATCTGGGCCAAAAACGTGGGCACTTCCCGCATAGACGCCGTCGAGCAAAGCGATCTCTTCCTGGGACCGGAGGGCAATGCCGACCGCATCGCGTCTGTCACAAATAAATCCGCCGGAAGCCAGATTTATAATTCCTTCACATATGAATACAATCCGGCCTCCAAAATCTCGAAGATCACAAGAGAGGACAACACGGACTGGCAATACACCTATGACAGGCGCGGCCAGCTCGAAAACGTGCAGAGGTACATGGACGGCTCAAAACTTACCGGCAGCGAGTTCGC
>CAITCX010000019.1 GCA_903890885.1 uncultured Dehalococcoidia bacterium | reverse complement strand
CCTTGAGATCGGCTGGTTCCATTTCGCCCTTTTCCACCAACCCAAACAAACCCTCGATGCGGATGCGGGCATCGGATGTTACACCGCTACCGTCAACATCGAGCAGACCGCGCCGGTTGAGCTGCCGTACGTTGTCCATTACTGACCGGCTGGTGATCTCATAAATAAACTTCAGAATAGAAACATCCCAAAGAGTATCTTCGCCTTTTATGATCGACATCAAAGGATCGCCCTTTTGGTCTATTTTTTCATTCAGTCTTGCCACCACAGCTGCCAGGTTATCTGAGACCACATTCAATTCTTTAGGTTCATTGCGGTAAGCATAGACCAGGCCGGGAGTGTCTGGATTGCCCTGTGTCATCAGCATTTCAAAATATTTTTTAGCCTCGGAGCTGAATCCCTCTACGCGGGAAAGATAGGAAGGAGTCACGATTTTGGGTCGTTCTGCAATCACGCGACCTTCCCGAATAACCGTCTCATGGCTGTTGATCAGCTCGTTATAGGTCGCGTCCGCCACCAGATAATAGTAGACGTTGGTAATACCGAAAGTAGCCAGGTTCTGTTTGGGGAGCCTGATTATCTCTGTATTTATTACCGCATTTCTTATTCTTTCGTCAGATTCCATTTGACTCGTTATTTCCTGTTTACTTGAGATCTGTCAACTGCTGCTTGAGCTCAGCCAGGACATGGAGATATTGGCCTTCCATTTGATTTTTTACTTTGCGCCATTCTTCCTGGAATTGCGGTTGTTTTTCCACATCTATATGCATATTGGGAGCTTTGCCGCCCATCTGCTGACTAATGGCCTGGTCGACTTTAGCCTGAAAATTTTCCTTTAGCATCTCATATGCCTGTTTACTTTGCTGCTCTCCCTGGGTAGTATAATGAGTGAAGATCTGACGGACTTGATTCAAAATCGCCTCCAGCCTGGATTTATCGGTTTTAACAATTTTCAACCCTTCCATAGCGGTCTTATTAACCTTCTGGGCAGGTTCATCTCTGGGCAAATTGATATTTTTTACCAAAACTGCACAGACCCCACGGACAATATAGGGTGCAGCGGTTTTATCATATTTGACCAGTTCTTCCTGTAACTTGGTTTCTCCTTTTAAATAGCGGGCGGACAGCTTTTCACCTTCAGGTAAATATTTCCATTCCAGGCGCTCAGCCGCGGTCGGTTCCCCTATTGCGGCTATTTTCTCCATCGCTATCTCGCGGGCGCTTTTGATATCTCCCATAGCGGACACTCCTTCCTTTAATCTATATTACTATTATACCGGATAGACATTCTGGTGGATAATTTCATACTTAATCAGATGACATCCGTTGATTACGCCAGCGGGCCAGGCTTAAGTTAAACGCGGCGTCCAGTTCATCCGGGCTATAACCCAGGCTAAGTCCCTCATATATCATTTTATTGACCAAACCCTCCAGTTGACTCCTCCGCAACGGCAATCTTTGTGGTGAATCTGTATCTCCCAGGACGATGGTGCCGCGCCGGCGACTGGCCCCGACTATGCCCTGCTGTTCCAGTTCTTGATAAGCTCTGGCTACAGTTGCAGGATTGATCTTTAACGTGAAAGCCAACTCTCTAACGGTGGGAATATGATCGCCAGCTTTTAACTGTAAATTGGCCACCTCCTGCTTAATTTGTTCAGCGATTTGCTTGTAGAGGGGAATATCAGAATGCGCATTTACCTTAATATCAGCCATATCCAGCTCCTTTGTACTGAACATATTAGCACATTTTTGATTGTAATTGGACTACAGACAGGTTGCAAGAGCTGAAGGTCTAAATTAATTCTTCTCTTATAAAATGTTAAAGAGGGCCGGTCGGCCCTCTTTAACTAAGGAGGAGAGATGAAAGTATCTAAGTTTAACTTAATGGAGGCTTATTACAGGATCGATATAACAGGGGGTAGTGCGTTCTAAAATGAGGGTCGCTCCCACAGGTGGCTTCACCTCAAGAGTAAATGTAGTATTGATACTCAAAGGAATTCCTAAGGCGTCTACTAAATTTCCTCCGCCTGCGCCGGCAACGTCACTACCAACAGTAATCTGGAATATCTCACCTTTATCCAGGATGTTATCAGCACTACTGGCTCCCACTTTGGTCATCGTCCAAAATAAGTCATCTACCTTTTGGTACGGGTCCACGTAACTGATCACAACCTTGTTTTGGCTACCATCGGCACAACGACCGGTGGCATCAGGATCGGGAGGAGTAAAATCCTGGATACTTCCGCTTCCAGAATTAGTGAGAGTAAAAGTGAACTGACTGATGGATCCAGCAACTCCGGGTGTCTCTGATACAGCAATGAGAGCGCCTTTCATTTCAATAGTGTTTTGGGCCGTTTTTATACCTGCATAGACCGATTCCTGGCTTTTTTGGGAAGCAAAGAGTCCAGCGGAAAGCACCACATAGGCAAAGACAGATGCCACCACTACAAAGGCAATCATTATGATGGCAGTCTCCAGGCCGGTAATACCCCTTTGATTTCCCTGTATTTTACGCCAGATTACAGTGTACATGTCTGACCTCGTCGTTAATAATATGCGACCACTTAAAAAGATAACACGATCAACCAAGGAGAGACTACTGGCATATAACCCATCTTTAATGGACAATAAAACCCACATTAAGATCAGGCAACCTCAAAGGAGCTATTTGGTCAATAATATCTTGAAAATAGCAGATATTGCAGATCGGTTACTACCTGATAACCAAAAAGTAGCTCACCAGGATTATGGAGATATCCGCCGCCAGATGGGAGATGAAGGATGACATCAGGCCTCCTCCCAGCCGATTGGCCAGCCGCCAGATCCAGGCGGCCGCCGCCAAAACCAGAAAGATAACCACCAGCCAGACTACCTGGACTATTCCCGCCAGGACTATAATGTGATAACCGGCAAATAAAAAATCATTAAGTGCGGGCTTTGTACTGGGGTTACCCAGATAACTCCGCCAGTAAATCTCTTCCAGGACAGGACTTACCAGAATAAAATAGGTGATAAATAATGGCCAAGACTGCTGAGTGAGTCCTACGGACTGTGTAAACACTTCTATTTCACCAATTAATAGCACCCAGGGTTTTAAAAACCATAAAAGCAGTCCCCCGCCAATTCCGACCGCTGCCAGCAACGGGAGAGACGTATTTTATCTCCGCCTTTGAAGATTTGAGAAAAAGAAAGTCTCTTTCCTGATGTCGATATAACCGCCAGCATCACAAGATGATAGCTCAAAATGGCCACCCAGGCATTATGACAAACCAGCAGTCCCGTGCCTACTGTAATATAGGGTACCAGCGGGGCAATCATCCGTATGAACTTTTTAACTCGGATTTGATGTAAGTCATATTGAATAAAAGGCCTTGGCATTTCCAAAGTATAAGACCGTCTATACAGACAGTCAATCTTCAAATACCGCTGGAATATCCCCCTCTGAAAAGGTAATATTAACATGTAAAATAGGTGGGGGTTACTAATGATGTCTGATTTAGAATTTAATTGT
>CAITCX010000018.1 GCA_903890885.1 uncultured Dehalococcoidia bacterium | reverse complement strand
TCAGAGTCCGCTGTCCTACCGCTAGACTAACCCCCAGTGCCATAGAGATTATATCATTGTAGGCGAGTCTCTGGCAACACCAGATAGAGATAAAAGATGATTCCTCGGAAATGGTTGACACTTACAAGTTCATTCAAAGAGGATAAGAAGCGTAAAAGTCGGTTCCGTCTTCTTGAGATGAGGTAAACCAGACCTTGCCCTTTAAATAGCGTTCGCTGAGCAGGCGCTGCAAAATTTAGTAGTCCCACAACCTCCCTGAGATTCAGAAGCATGCGCGCAGTCTAAAAGTTCACCGGGCCGCAAACCATAGATGGAATTATAGCTGCCGGATTCTAACAACTGGCAGGCGATATTATTGGCATAGACAATCTGGCGCTCTGAGTTGACGATAAAAAGCGCTTCCGGCACCAGGTTTAGAACACCGGACTTCCCCAGTATCTCTGCCACCTGTTTAACCTGCTCGGCTATCAAGTTAGAATCGCTTCTTTTAGCAGATGCAAACTCAGTATAAAGGTTGTTAACCAAAAGCAATCTCTCTCCTTGGAGCAGCAGAAAAAACTAAACCATTCTGGGGAAAGCCTGGCTTACCCAACTCTAAAATTTAAGAGGACAATATCAACATCGAAAAACTTCAGGTAATAAAACCTTCTGGCGGGAAAGTCTGCGGTTAAAGCATTTGCCGCACCTGGGCACGAAGACGTGGTCTTTGTCGAATTGAATATGCAAACCCTCGAGATCCAGGCTGACAGCGTACAGGTAGTTGAGAAAAACCTCGAATTGCCCGTGATCAAAATAGACCGAAAGCAGCCCGCGGTCATCAGAGCAAAGCAATTGGACTACATTACCATTATCAATGGGTCGCACCACGCTGGCCTTTTGGAGGTCATCTCGTTCTTGCATAATTAAGTTACCTCTCAGTTGGCATTAGTCAATTTGATGATACAGCGGTCGATGAGGTCGTAAGTCAGAAGTTGCGAATGGGCAATAGAAAGCGGGAGGCTGGCCGATTTTTGGGCAGCGGCCTTTTCAATCCAGGAACTGCCTTTAGAAAGGAGGCCTTTCTGAAGCATCTCCTCATACACGGTTTCGATCTTGTTTTCCGTAATTTTCATTCTGGATCACCTACCCTATATGCCAATTTACTTAAATTAGCGGCCTGCAACAACCAACTTAACACTCATTTTATATGGGTAGTTAGTCAAAAGCAGCCGCGTCCTGCAATTCTGACAGACAAGCATAACTGCTTTAAATTAGCCAATCTTACAGTAAAAAATGGTTGTAATTGCCCTGTCCAGACCCGTCTTAAGATGCTAACTTGAATATTGGTATTCTGTATATAACTTTAATGAGGTTAAATATTTGACTTCTAATAATAAAATCAACGCCATGCTCTCGATCATGCTGGTAGTGCTGATCGCGGGATCTGTGTTCACATGGTGGACGGCTAAAAAGACCGATCAAGACATGCGTACTAACCTGCTCCACGAGGCTCAAATAGTTGCTAAAATTGTCAACATCGATCATATCAAGACACTCACCGGTACTGACGCAGACCTTATCAATCCCGAATACCAACGGCTCAAGGAGAAATTTGCTGCAATACAAACTTCCATCAAAGATTGCCGGTTTATATATCTTTTAGGCCGCAACTCCGATGGCGCAATATACATAATGCTAGATTCCGAACCTCCCACTTCCGGAGACTATTCCCCACCCGGACAGGTGTATCAGGAAGCCTCAGAAAGCCTTAAACGTGTCTTCGACCTGAGTTCAGGAATGACTGAGGGCCCAGATCAAGATAGATGGGGTACCTGGATTTCCTCTCTGGTTCCCTTAAATGACCCCTCAACCGGTGAAGTAATAGCTGTGTTGGGCATAGACATCGATGCCAGAGTCTGGAAATCGGAGATGTTTACCCATTCCGTCACGCCTGTAGGATTAATGCTGGCATTGCTGCTTATCGGGGGCATGTTGGTGATGGAGACGCGGTCAAAGGTCAGACTGCGGGAGAGTGAGGGGAAATACCGATTATTATATGAAAACGCCGGTATCGGCATTGGATATTTCAAAACTGATGGCACACTCCTATCAATAAACAGGCTAGCTGCAGGCCAACTAAATGGACGGTCTGAGGATCTTGTCGGGAAATCCATCCGCGATATCTTACCTCAACATGAAGCAGAACCCTTTCTCAACCGCATTAAAACGGCGGCTTTATCCGATCAGTCCGTAGTTCATGAGGATAAAGTGTTTTTACCGTCAGGCAATACCTGGTTTTTGAATACCTTTATCAGAATAGCTGATAAAAACCATAAGGTTTTAGGTGTTCAGGTATTGTCCCAGGATATCACCGACCGCAAGCAGGCAGAAGAAGCCTTGAAGGACCAGCAGCAGCGCCTGGCGAATATTATCGAAGGCACGCGCATCGGTACCTGGGAATGGAATATGCAGACCGGAGAAATACTTATCAATTATACCTGGGCCAGGATTGCAGGCTATACCCTGGATGAACTGGCTCCCGTCAGCCTCAAGACCTGGGAATCGCTCATGCATCCCGAAGACGGGAAGAAGTCTGCAGAAATGCTAAACCAACATCTTTCAGGTGAACTGCCCTATTATGATATTGAATGCCGCGTGAAACACAAGAAAGGCCACTGGGTCTGGGTCCAGGACCGCGGCCGTATACTCACCCGCACCCCCGACGGAAAACCCCTGATGATGTTCGGCACCCGTAACAATATCACCGACCGCAAGCAGGCTGAGGAAGAACTGAGGTTCACCAATCTCTTGCTGTCTACCCAGTTGGAATCTTCCATAGATGGAATCCTTGTCGTTGATGCAAAGAATCAAATGACATCTTATAACCATCGGTTCGCTGAAATGATGGGCATTCCTGCGGAAATATTGGCATCAAAAAATGACGAAAGTGCCTTGCAGTTTACAAAAGATACATGGGTTAATCCAGATGAATTTTTAGATAAAACGAAACAAATCTATGCAAATCTGCAGGAAACCAGCAGAGATGAGATAGCCCAGAAAAATGGCAGGACGTTTGATCGCTACTCGTCCCCGCTGGTTGACGTGGATGGGGAGTACCTGGGGCGGGTGTGGTTTCACAGGGATATCACCGACCGCAAGCAGGCTGAGGAAGAACTTCAGAATCAGGCGGCCAGCGTTGCCATGCTCAACGAAATTATCTCTGTTGCCAACAGGGCGAATGACCTTCCGAACCTCCTCAGCAGTATCCTGGATGAATCGCTGCGCCTGCTGGATTTCGATGCCGGCGGGATTTACCTTGTAGACCAGGCAACAAGAACAGCAGAGATCGTCTGTTCTAAACACCTGCCGCAGGAATTTGTGGATGAAGTTCAGAAGGTGGACATTGATAAGAAACCCTATGACAGGCTGTTTATCCGCAACGAATCTTTGATCACCGACAATTATGAAGAGATCGCTCCTGACTACTCCAAGAAGTTAGGGATTCAATCAATAGCCAGTATCCCCTTACTTTCAAAAGGGGTAACTGTCGGAGCTCTGAACGTCGTCAGTAAAAGACGCTATATCGTATCGAAAGGGGAACAACAGGCTCTAATCTCCATCTGTCGGGAGTTGGGAAGTACTATCGAACGGATGACTGCGGAAGAGAAGCTGCGTCAGAGCGAAGAAAAGCACCGACTGCTGGTAGAAAACAGCCACGACATCATCTATACACTTACGCTGGACGGAGTGTTCTCCTTCGTTTCCCCGGCCTGGACCCAGTTACTGGGTCACCCCGTGAGCCAGGTACAGGGCCAACCCTTCCCCAGTTTTGTACATCCGGACGACCTACCTACCTGTATAGGACTCATACAACAAGTTCTAAAAACGGGACAGCGGCAAATGGGTGTTGAGTACCGCGTGCGCCATATGGATGGCTCCTGGCGCTGGCACACCACCAGGGCCGTGCCATTCTTAGACGCCAGCGGAGTAGTTACCGGGTTCGAGGGTATTGCTACCGACATTACCGAACGTAAAACCGCTGAGCAGGAACTGCTCTCGTTAAATAAAGCCCTGGAGCAACAGACCCTGGTTGCCACAGAAATGGTAATTAAAGCCGAAATGGCCAGCCAGGCTAAAAGTGAATTCCTGGCCAATATGAGCCACGAGATTCGTACTCCCATGAATGGGGTGATCGGCATGACCGGACTTCTGCTCGATACTAAGTTGAACGATGAGCAATATCATTACGCTGCATTGGTTCAGTCCAGCGGTGAAGCTCTTCTCACGCTCATCAATGATATCCTGGACTTTTCTAAAATTGAAGCTGGGAAGATGGGACTGGAAGCCCTGGATTTCGATTTGCAGAATCTTATTGAAGATTTTGTGTCAGCCCTGGCCCTGCGCACACAGGAAAAAGGTCTGGAATTGGCTTACGCCTTAGATCCTCAAATCCCCACTTTTTTGTGCGGAGATCCAGGCAGGCTCCGCCAGATTCTAACCAATCTGGCAGGTAATGCCATCAAATTCACACATAAAGGTGAAATAGTTATCCGGGTTAACCTGGATTCGGAAACGGATAAAACAGCCTTGATCCGTTTCTCGGTGCGCGATACTGGCATCGGGATTCCTGAAGACAAGCTCGGTCTGTTATTTAATAAATTTTCGCAGGTGGAAACCTCCAACAAACGCAATTACGGCGGCACAGGGTTGGGACTGGCTATCTCCAAGCAGTTGGCTGAATTAATGGGCGGTGAAGTGGGGGTAAAAAGCCAGGCGGGCCAGGGTTCGGAGTTCTGGTTCACCGTCCGCTTTGTAAAACGCACTGATGGTGTGAAAGCTGAAGCCAATCTGCCCGTGAACTTGCTCAACGTAAAAACCCTGATCGTTGATGACAATGCCACCAATCGGGAAATTCTCACAACTCTGCTGACGTCCTGGGGGATGCTTCCGACTGAAGTCGTCGATGGACCTGCAGCCCTTCAGTGTCTACTGCAGGCCAAAGAAGCAGGCCATCCCTTCCAGCTTGCTCTGATTGATATGCAAATGCCCGGTATGGACGGTGCAGAATTAGGTCAGGCTATACAGGCGGATAAACGACTGGCATCAACACGCATGGTGATGCTGACCTCCCTGGGAGTTCAGGGTAATACACAAAGATTCATTGATATTGGTTTCAAAGCCTATTTGACCAAGCCGGTACGTTTCCAGGAGCTTGGCAAAACCCTTTCTCTGGCGCTGGCTGAGCACGGTACAGCTCCGCCAATTACAGTTAAAACCCAGGCTAACCAGCCGTTAATTAACCGTTTTGAAGGCTGGAATGCCCGAATTCTGCTGGCCGAAGATAACATTACCAGCCAAAAGGTGGCTTTGGGCATCCTGAATAAATTAGGCTTAAAAGTCAATGCCGTGGCTAACGGTCTTGAAGTGATCGAAAATATGAAAACTATCCCTTACGATCTTGTTTTCATGGACGTCCAGATGCCTGAGATGGATGGACTGGAAGCCACGCGAAAAATCCGCGATTCACAGCTCAGCGTCCTCAATCACACAGTTCCCATTGTAGCCATGACAGCTTTTGCTATGCAGGGCGATCGTGAGAAATGTCTTGAGGCTGGGATGAGTGACTACATATCCAAACCGGTAACACCGCAGGCCCTGGCTGCGGTTTTAGAAAAATGGCTGCCTGAAGAAAAGAATAGCAAAGGTATTTAAGAGGAGAACAAGACCATGCAGACAGAAACACAGTACCCTCAGGTCACGGACCTGCCCATCTGGGACAAACAGGGCATGCTGGCCCGCCTGATGGATGATCAGGACCTGGCCAAGATAATTACGGAAACGTTTCTGACGGATATTCCGCAGCAGATTCAGGCCTTGAAACTGCTGGTAGATGCTGGAGATATCCTGGGTTCAGAACGTAAGGCCCACACCATTAAAGGGGCTTCTGCCCTGGTGGGGGGAGAACAATTACGGTTTGTTGCCTTTGAGATGGAAAAAGCCTTCAAATCCAAAGATTTCAACACCGCTGATGCACGCGTCACTGAACTGGAAACGCGGTTTGCACAACTCAGAGAAGTTCTGACAACAATATAACTGTAGTAGTACAAAGGAGTTCCATATGAAAACACTGATTGTTGAAGACGATTTCACCAGCCGCCTGCTTATGCAGGAACTTCTGAAGAATTACGGCCGATCGCACGAAGCTGTTAATGGTAATGTAGCCTTTTTTCACTGGAATTGGGTAATTTTTCCCAATCAATTTCGATTCTGATGTGGTAAGGTATTTCATAAGTACAAAAAGAAATCATGTTGTAAGGATGGAACAAATGCTTAAAATATTCAATAGTCTGCAAACCAAGTTAGTGTTGAGCTTCGTCTTGCTTATCGTAGTCATAGCTGGAGGGACCTTTAGGTTCACCTTAGGCCAGACTCAAAAGGCCCTGCTAGATTCTACCAGAGATGACATGCAACAAATAATCGGCATAATATCTAATCAGTTTACACAATCCGACATTGCCGCCCTATCTCAACTTGAACCCGGTCAGGAAAGCCAACCGGAATATATGGCGTTAAAGGATAAAATGGTCCACTTGCGTTCTCTAAGTACCATGGTAAGCAATATATATGTCATGCGCCTTGAGGGAAACAAGGTAACCTTTGTAGTTGATGATACCAGTGATAATCCGGCTGCAATCGGGCAGGTATATACAGATCCTGAAGCTCGTCTGTTTGATGCCGTTAAAAGTCCTGTTGCCTCCGACGACCTTTATACAGACGAATGGGGAACTTTTCTTTCAGGATATGCTCCTCTGAAAGATGGATCTGGAAAAACTGTTTTGCTGGTCGGGGCAGATATAAAAGCCACCCAAGTCATTGAAAGACAGAATTTCATAGGGCGCACAATTTACCTGATCATGGCCATGGCAATTTTGATAGCAGCTTTTCTAATTGAGTCTTTTTCGGTAACCATTATTCGAGATATCAAGAAACTGAATAAAACTGCCAACGAAATCAGTAAAGGTAATACAAATGTCTTTGTAGATGTGGTAAGAAAGGATGAGATTGGCGAGCTGGCTGACTCTTTCGGCAGAATGGTGACCAGTTTGAAAATAATGATGGCTGAGGACGAGCAGCGGCCGGATGACAAGAAATAACATGAAAAACAGTTGGGCGAGAAATAAAAAAGAAGTGATGAAACATGAGTAAAATATCTAACGAGGTAACTTCATTAGCTGTAAATTTTCTTGGCCCCGCGACAGGAAAATTTATGCAGAGGCAAACCTCGGCACATATGAACGGTTTGGACTTCGAAGCAATTGAGAAGCAACACCTGCCTGAACTCGCCAAATGGGTAAATATATCAGCCGGCCTGTTAATCGGCAAAGAAAAAGCGAAAACACTGGCAGACAAAATTGCAGCTCTTTAATATCAGGCATAAAAACCCCGGCCGTTTAGGCCTTACGTATAGCAGTGGACGAAAATAAGCAATATGACCCTATCTGCCTTGATATCATAATCCCATGATGGACAGCTGTCCATCATGGGATCATGGCACTGGCGGAAACCAGGGGTATTGACTCTTCCCATGGGCCAAAGATAATCATGACCACAGCTTTAAGCTATATTAAAAATATTATCAGTGCTTACAAGGGCCCTTGCGATGTGTATTTGACCAAGCCCATCCGTAACAACTATTGGATGAACTGCGCAAATTGAAACTGATAACTTGATTAGAAGTTGCCCCTGATCAAATAGTATTGGTAACCCCAGCACCGCGCTAACTCCTGAGCCCCCCTCATGCATCGATTTTTTCCCACAATCATAAGCTAAACGCTTTGACGAGGCTATTACCAACCAGTATAATTGGACTGAGTATGAGGCGATTACCCGAAGTGATTTGCCAAGCGTTAGCAATAATTGTTTATGTCAACCTAAAGAATAAGGCATAATCACCACTGTAGCCTCAAACACAGCCTCAAGCGCCCGTAGCTCAGTGGATAGAGCATCGGTCTTCGAAACCGGTGGTCGAGGGTTCGAATCCCTCCAGGCGCACCACTTTCTGAAGCTAATAAAACCCTTAAATTGCTGAATGCTCAGGGGCTTTCTAATTAAACTGTCCTGTGTTAAACAAAACCACCTGGATGATTAGTCCAGGCGGTTATTTATTTGTTTGTACCTTTAATTCAGGCTCGCATGAAGTTTTTTCTTTGCCGCTGCGGTAATACTACGGTTCTACAATCACAGTACCGCTATATATAGTTTCAGATATAGACGCTACCTTTGTGCAGTGGTATTTGTACGTCCCTGCTTTGTCAAAAGTGTAGCTGTACGTCTTGCCTTTTTCGAGAGGAAGGCTGGTAAAAATATAATTGTCGCTGGCTATCTGACGCGTTTCTGACACTTTATTGGTCCAGGTCACAGTAGTGCCAACCTTTATGTTGAGAGTAACCGGTGAAAAAGAGGAACCGTTTATATCTACTGAGTTGCCGGTTCCGGACTGCGAGGAACTCGTAGAAGAAGTTGCTCCAGATGCTCCGCTGCATCCGACCAGGGTAACGAGAGAGAGCATAATAAATAATGCTGGCAAAAAGTAGCGCAAACCGTGCAAAGTCTTATTCATATTGTTCCTGTTTTTCCTCCTCAAAGAATGTGGTTTTGATCAATTTAATATTTCGACGTTGCTGTAGATTTTCATATTGGAGAGGTACGATTGATTGAGAACTATTTCTATTTTAGCATCAAATTGGGTTTTTGTGAAATTTGTTATGCAAGGCTATTTCACAACTATCTTATGTTCGGGTTGCTTGATTATCTTCCCTATTATTTCCGCATCCATAATGCCGGATTTTCGCAGTTTCTCTAACAATATCCCGGCATCGGATGCCGTAAGAGCAATCAACAACCCGCCTGAAGTTTGCGGATCAAAGAGTAAATTCCTTTTATATTCAGCAATGCGGCCTTTGAAATCAACCTGATGGGAATAATAATCCCTGTTGCGACCCAGTCCTCCGGGAGCAACCTCTTTCTTTAGAAAATCCATAACATCCGGAAAATAGCGGATAGCTTCAAAGTTTAACTCAATTCCAGTTTCTCCCTCCTGCACCAGGTGGGAAGCATGCCCGATTAACCCGAAACCGGTAATATCCGTACAGGCATGAGCGTTAAGCTCAATCATAAGCTCAGCGGCCTTTTTGTTTAGCGTGGTCATACTGTGCATAACCGGCTTAAAAGCCTCATCGTCTACCAATCGATTTTTCAGGGCGGTGCTCATCACTCCCGTGCCGATAGGTTTGGTTAAAACCAGAACATCTCCGATACGGGTTCCCGAATTAGTTATTAGTTTATCAGGATGTACTACTCCGGTTACGGAAAGTCCGTATTTCATCTCCTGATCGGTCACGCTGTGACCTCCCATCAGGGCAGCCCCGGCTTCCTCGATTTTGTTCAGCCCACCCCTCAGGATTTCCCGCAGCAGCGACATATCCAGCCTGGTATTAGGGAAGCACACCACATTCATAGCAGTTATGGGCTTACCGCCCATAGTGTACACATCGCTGATGGAATTAGCGGCGGCAATTTGCCCGAATTCGTACGGATCATTGACTATGGGTGTGATGAAATCAATGGTCTGGATGAGTGCAACTTCATTTGAAATTTTGTATACGCCAGCATCGTCCAACCGTTCCATGCTTCGCAGTACATCCTGATTGGGCGCCGGAATCAAATCAAGCAAAGCTTTATTCAGGTCACACGGACCTATTTTGGCGGCTCAACCCGCCCCGGATACCAGCTCGGTTAGCCGGGGTGCATTATTCTCCATCAATTCTCCCTCATCAGTTCTGCCCCTGATTACCAGATATAATTATATAACGATTGAAGTGTTTAAGCCATGCCATATCCGTGACCAACCGTCGAGAATACTGAAAAAACAGGGTGGGAATAGGGTATAATAAACAACATGACCAACAAGCTTCGCCAGTTACCCAGTGTAGACAGGCTTCTCGCAGAAGAGAAACTAAAAGAATTAGAGAGCAGCTTCCCTCATGATTTGATAGTAAGTCTTGCGAGAGAAAGCCTGGCCTGCTACCGCACTTCGATTTCTCAAGGCAAAGACCCGCCCTCTATGGCAGAAATCGTGGATAATATCTATTGCCAGGGTCAGGCCTTATCCAGTGTAAGCCTCAGGCCCCTGATCAATGCCACCGGTGTGATCCTGCATACCAACCTGGGCCGGGCGCCTCTCAGTGAAGAAGCGATTGCGGCTATGAATAACGTTTCGCGGGGTTACAATAACCTTGAATTTGATATGGAAAGCGGCGAGCGAGGCTCTCGTCACACTCACATTGAATCTCTTCTTTGCCGCTTGACCGGCGCCGAAGAGGGACTGGTAGTCAATAATAATGCCTCGGCAGTCCTTTTGGGATTATCTGCCCTGGCTAAAAGAAAAGAGGTCATCGTTTCCCGCGGCCAGGCGGTGGAAATCGGCGGCGGCTTTCGCATTCCCGACGTGATGCGCCAGAGCGGTGCTAAATTAATTGAAGTCGGCACCACCAACTGTACTTATATCCAGGATTTTGAGCAGGCCATCACTCCCAAAACGGCCGCCTTGCTGCGGGTTCATACCAGTAATTTTAAAGTACTTGGTTATACTCACACTGTAGTTCTGGAGGAAATGGCGGCGCTGGGCAAAGCCAAGAACCTGCTGGTCTTGGATGACCTGGGCAGCGGTTGCCTGCTGGATACTGCCCGGTTCGGCCTTGACCCGGAACCCACCATACAGCAGAGCATTGAAACCGGCGCTGACCTGGCCTTTTTCTCCGGGGACAAGCTGCTGGGAGGCCCCCAGGCTGGAATCATCGTGGGAAAGAAAGTTTATATCGATAAACTGAAAAAACACCCGCTGGTGAGGGCCATGCGCATCGATAAAACTCGCATTGCCGGGCTGTCAGCTACATTACTTCATTACTTGAAAGGTGAAGCTATCTTAAAAATCCCGGTCTGGCAAATGATTTCCCTGCCGGTAGCGGAGATTGAGCGCCGCGCTCACATCTGGGCAGCGCCGTCCGGTTCTATGGCACGGGTGATTAACGGTGAGAGCCTTATAGGCGGTGGCAGTTTACCTGGAGATACCTTGCCTACTTGCCTGCTTGCCATCGGTGATTCTAAAAAACCCGCTCTGGCCCATAAAATAGCCCGCCACTTGAGACTTCAGAAGAATCCCATAATTGGGCGCATCAGCGAAAACATTTTGCTGCTGGACCCCCGTACCGTGTCCCCCGGGGATGACGAAGCAGTGATCATGGGTTTGCAGAAGGCCATAGAGTCGATTACAGGAGCCTGATTTGTTCGTTATCGGTACTGCCGGGCATGTTGACCACGGCAAATCTACCCTGGTTCGTGCCCTGACGGGGATAGACCCGGACCGTCTGGCAGAAGAAAAAGCCCGCGAAATGACTATCGATCTGGGTTTCGCCTGGCTGAAACTTCCGAGTGGACGTGAAGTGGGG
>CAITCX010000017.1 GCA_903890885.1 uncultured Dehalococcoidia bacterium | reverse complement strand
CCCTAATACAGTGATCGGCAATAACGTACTGGTACGCAGTAGCAGCCACATCGGTGCCGACTGCGTTGTGGGATACGGCACTGAGGTAAAAGGTTCCTATATCGGAGATAGATGCTGGTTCCACTCCAGCTACATCGGCGACTCCATAATCAGCGATGACTGTTCCTTTGCCTCCGGCACTGTACTGGCCAACCTGCGCCTGGATGAAAAGAACGTTAAAATTCGATTCGATGGTGAGACCATCGATACCGGCCAGGATAAACTCGGCGCCATTATCGGCAGAAACTGTAAGACCGGAATCAACACCAGCATCATGCCCGGCGTCAGAATCGGCGAGGGCTCCTTCGTTGGCCCCCACGTGTGCCTGATGAAAGATCTGGAGCCGGGCAAAATGATCCTGGCCGAGCCAAATTACCATATAGCGCCAAATAACATTGCAGTAGATGAAGAAAAGAAAGAGCAGTTTTCAAGAAGGCTCTTAGGAGAAAAACCATGTGTGGAATAGTAGGTTTTGTTAGATCAGGGGCAGCTGCGCCGGAAGTGCTGAAACTGCTTAAGAAGCTGGAATATCGTGGATACGATTCTGCAGGTATCGCTACCATCGACGGAGATAAGCTCTGGATCAAGAAGGGCGTAGGTAAGCTCGATGAGGTGCAGAAGATGTACCATATCGACGAGCTCCCCGGGAAAGTGGGAATCGGTCATGTACGATGGGCGACCCATGGCGGCGTTACCGTGGCAAACAGCCATCCCCACTCTGACTGCAAGCACAAAATCGCTGTAGCCCACAACGGTATTATCGAGAACTACCAGGCGCTGCGATCCAGGCTAGGGGATAAGCACACCTTCACCTCAGAAACCGATACCGAGGTAGTCCCCCATTTAATCGAAGAATACATGGAGAAAGGGGACTCACTCGAGGAGGCAGTGATCAAGACGGTGAAGCAGATCGACGGCTCTTACGCCATGCTGGTCATCGCGACAGCGGAGCCAGGTAAGATAGTAGCTGTCCGCAAGAATAGTCCACTGGTCATAGGAACGACGGAAAATGGCAACTTTGTTGCCAGCGATGCCCTTTGCTTCCTGGACCAAACTCAGAATGTAGCCTTCCTTGAAGATGGCGAGGGCGCAGTTATCACCGAGAATAGCATCTCTTTCTTCGACAGCGAGGGACAGCCTAAAGAGAAGGGCTTCACAAATGTTGACTGGCAGTGGGACGAAGTTAACAAGCTGGGCTACGACCACTACATGATCAAGGAGATATACGAGGAGCCGCAGGCGATCCGCCAGGCCCTGGTGCAGGATAAAAACATGATACGCGGCATCGCAATGGATATCTTGAGGTCAAGGCAGGTGATCCTGACCGCCTGCGGATCATCGAGGTATGCCGCCCTCGTCGGACGATACCTGTTCTCCAAGATGGCAGGTAAATTGTGTGAAGTGGTACTGGGCTCCGAATTCGGATACTTCAGCGACTCAATCGATAAGAACACGCTGGTTATAGCTATCTCCCAGAGCGGGGAGACAGCTGATGTCATCCAGGGAGTCAAGGAGGCTAAGAAACGCGGCGCCACTATTTTATCGCTGGTCAATACTCAAGGCTCATCGCTAGCAAGGATTAGCGATAAGGTCCTGTACCTCAATTGCGGACCCGAGATAGCGGTGGCCGCCACCAAATCCTTCACCAGCCAGCTGACTCTGTTCTACATGTTGAGCTTCGCTATGGTGAATCTATTGGACGAGGTCATAAAGACCCTGGAATCTATCTCCACCAGGATCGAGGGGATACTGAAGTACAACGGCAAAGAGCTGCCCAAGCT
>CAITCX010000016.1 GCA_903890885.1 uncultured Dehalococcoidia bacterium | reverse complement strand
TGGCTCATAGGCATACTCGACTTAAAAGTCTGATCCTCAGAAGCGGTTGGCCAGGTAGAAGAGTCATCGAAGCTCATCTTTGCCAGGATGGCCTTTTGATCTGGCGTAAGAGAATTGATAATTTGGCCCACTACTACTGCTCGGTTATAACATAAGTCTGCATCCGTTTTATAAAGATCAGCGGTATATTCCACAACCGCAGGTATACTGAGACCGGTTGACCCGGTTGGGATTTTTCCTTCCATATTGCGGCGGAAAGAATCCGTTAATACGTATCGGTTATAGGCAAAATTCACATAAAGTTGAGCTTGCTCTTTGGCTAGGGCTACCAGTTTCGCTTTTTGGCTTTCGTTCAAGATTTTAAGAATATTATCCGCTATCATGCCTATGAATGTATCGTTGTGCCCGTAGCCCGCCTTATCAACATCCCTCATATACTGGAATCCGAAGAAATCGGCCACCTTTCCGGGCGGGAAGAAGGTGTCGCCGCCAGGGTTTCCGGTCATAAAAGCCAGACCGCTGAAGCCGATGGTGGAAAGCTGTGCCTGGTCGCTCATGGCTTGTTCCAGGGAATAGTTGTTTTGGTTTTCAAGAGATTGACCACCAGCCTGTTGCCCGCCGGGAGGAGGTGGTGGTGGCTGCTGGCCAGGTGCCGGAGGTAGTTTTGTAGCTGGCTGCGCGCCAGCAGGAGCTTTTTGTACTTGTGTCTGGATTGGTTTATTGGTTGACTGCGCGATGACGATTGGTTGTTGAGCTTGTGTCTGGGTTGATTTACTGGTTGTTTGTGCGCTGGTGGGTGGTTGTTGGACTTGCGCCTGAGTACTTGCGGTAGCTTTTACGCTGCTGGATGTTGGCACGCTCGAAGTCTGATTCTGTCCAGTGTCGGATCCTGTACAGGCCGATAAAATTACCGTCGCTATGATTAGCATCACTAGTAGAATACCGGGCATCTTTTTACTGAACTTTTTCATTTTCCTTCCTCCTTATTGTTATTTTTCTCCTGTTTAGCGTTTTAAATTTTAGTCTGTAGAATCTGGTTGTCTTATTTATTCAAACAGTTTATAAAACCCTTAATGCATTAGAAAGTGGATAAAGTCACGATAAATGTCGCGGTATTACTAAACTTGTCATGGTTTTAGCCTTTACGTATATGACAAACGTATAGGCTGACATGCAAAATGCATGTTTTGTATGTAGAATACATGCATTTGTTATGGGGTTAAGAAATAAAAATGCGGATATTGCAGAAGCGAATCATCTATACTTTGTGTCATTGGCATGTTTGTTGTTTGGTGCTTGTCTCTTGGTGCTTGTTTATTGTTCCATATTTTGTGATTTATTAATATGGTATAAACTATAATAGACAAAGCATCATATATCAGTAGTCGGAGGGATAATATGCATAAATTGTTCGTCCTTTTTTCATCTCTGGTAATATCTGCCTCCCTAATTATTGGCTGTACTGCTCCGGCTAAGCTCGTCAGTACTTCTCCCTCAACTGCACCCGTTATACCTGTAACTCCAACACTCCTCGCTCCATCGTCCGCACCGGCCTTACCTTCTTCAGTATTGCCGGCCTCCACTGCGGCATCACCGGCATCGATTATCCCAACCGCCGCCCCGGGCGAAATATCCCTGCCCGCGCCGGTCTTTTCTGGGGAATCGGTTGAGGTCTGCTTGAATAGCCGGCAATCGACAGGTTCACTTAACGGAACGCCTACCACCCAGCAATTAAGTAATATCCTCTGGGCAGTTGGCAAGGCACCCCTGTTAGGGCCCAGTCGGAAAATTACAGTAGCCACTCAGGCTGGAATGGTTGGCCTTGAGACTGGTGGCACATATTCGTATAACTTGGGCTCTCACTCGCTGGCTAAGGTTTCCAATACCCTGTCTAACCAGAGTGCTCTCAAGATCAGCTGGGACATCGGTCAG
>CAITCX010000015.1 GCA_903890885.1 uncultured Dehalococcoidia bacterium | reverse complement strand
TCTCTCATGCTTTGTCACCCAGTTTTTAAAATCATCTCATTTTAACATAACTAAAAAATAAAATCTAAATTTGAGCTAGTAAAAAGGGATCTTTAAGCACAAGTCAATTCACACAAAAGGCAAAGATTGTCTTAGGAAATATCATGTAGTAGGTAGATTGGGTATAATATTATTATATTCAAGCCTGTTACACCAGGGATTGGAGTAAGATGCACTCTAGTTTAATATTGGAATTATTAAAACAACTTCCTGAAACTCCTGGAGTTTACCTGATGCGCAACGTTCAGGGTAATATCCTGTATGTTGGGAAAGCGGTCAATCTGCGCAACAGGGTTAAATCTTATTTCTCTTCTCCAGTGAAACTTACCCCCAAAACTCGGGCACTGGTGGAACACATTCACGATTTCGAGTATTTCGTTGTTACTTCTGAGCAGGAAGCTTTGATCCTTGAGCTTAACCTGATCAAGCGTTACTGGCCACCTTATAATGTGCTGCTTAAAGACGATAAGACCTTCCCCTATTTAAAGATAAAATTCGATGAACCATGGCCGAGATTATATATAACCCGCCGGTTAGACGACGACGGAAGCCACTATTTTGGGCCGTTCGCCAGCATCAACTCCCTGCGCCAAAGTCTGGGGGTTTTAAAAAGTATTTTTCCGTTGCGTACCTGTTCAGAGAATATCGACAACCATAAAAGGGCCAGACCCTGTCTGAAATTTGATATGGGTTACTGCCTGGCTCCCTGTACTGGCAAAGTAAGCCGAGACGAATATGATAACGTTATTAAACAGCTTATCCAGTATTTAGAAGGCAAGCATGAAGCAGTGACGCGGGCTATAAACAAAAAGATGAGTGAGTGTGCCGAAGCCCAGGATTATGAACTGGCCGCCAGATTTCGGGATCAATTGAAGGCTCTAACGGCGGTGGCGGAAGGCCAGAGTATAGCTATGAAAGTGCGCGGAGAGCAGGATGCTATCGCTTTTGAGGTGGAAAATGACCGTGCTTGTGTTCAGGTCTTCATGATCCGGCATGGCAAGTTGATTGGACGCGAAAGTTATACTTTGAAAGGCGTAGCTAACGAAGATCCCCGGCAAATTATGACGAGCTTTGTTAAACAGTTTTACAGCGCCAGTCCCTATATTCCTAAATTGTTGCTGACCCAGTATCCGATAGAGGAAAAGGTTGTGATAGAAGAATGGCTATCAAGTAAAAAAAACGCCAGGGTGTGTATCGAGAATCCCGTTAAGGGCAGGAAGAGAGACTTAATCGATATTGTCGCGGAAAATGCTCATCAGGCTCTGGCTCAGCTTAAAGTAAAAGAACTAGCTGGTCCTGCAGCATTGACTGAGGCGCTGGCTGAAATCCAGCAAGAATTCAAACTATCTGCTCTGCCTAAACGCATTGAAGGCTATGACATATCAAACATTCAGGGTACAGATGCAGTTGGCAGTATGGTAGTCTTTAATGATGGCAAACCTGACCCTGCGCAGTACCGTCGTTTCAAGATCAAGACAGTGGAAGCAGCTAATGATTACGCTATGCTTAAGGAAATGCTCAATCGGCGTTTTAGCAGGGCACTTTCCAATGATAATAACCAGGCAGGATGGTCCGTTATTCCTGACCTGGTTTTGGTCGATGGCGGCAAAGGCCAACTGAATGTTGCTGTGGAAACGCTGCACGACGCAGGCTTAACCAACATACCGCTTGCAGGACTGGCCAAGGAAAATGAAGACATCTTCTTGCCGGGGCGATCCGAACCATTGAGCCTATCGCCTCATTCAGGCGCTTCCAGGCTACTTCAACGCTTGAGAGATGAAGCCCACCGCTTCGCCATTTCCTATTTCCAAAAAATCCATATGAAGCGCACCTTTAAATCGGCGCTTGATGATATTCGCGGCATCGGTCCGCAAAAGAAAAAGGCTTTAACAAAGTATTTCGGCGGAGTGCAGGGCATCCGGCAGGCTACAGTGGAAGAATTGACTAAGGTCAAAGGTATAAATTTGGCACTGGCAAAAAGAATCAAAGAGAACCTGTAATCGACTGGAAGTTAAAATAGGCAATGCGCATATTGGTTTAATTGAAGCTAATTTAGCAAAAAGCTCTGGATGGCTTCTGCGACACCACTTTTATTAACATCACCGGTTACGTAGTCTGCCAGGGCCTTAAGTTCTGTTGGAGAGTTCTGCATGGCAATAGCCAGTCCTGCCCTTGAGAGTAGCGAGATATCATTACTTCCATCGCCTATCGCGCAAACAAGTTCAATAGGGATTTGTAGATGAGAACACAGGACTTCCATGGCCTGGCCTTTGGACGCTCCGCAGGTGACAATGTTGATGAACTTAATGTCCGGA
>CAITCX010000014.1 GCA_903890885.1 uncultured Dehalococcoidia bacterium | reverse complement strand
GAAATAACTATGGCAAATAAAGTAGCAGATTTCTTTGCTTCTTGTCTTTAGATTTTTATGTTACGGTCATATTAGTTGATAATGGAAATAACCAATGTCAGTTATAAAAGAAACTAAAAAAGCCCTGACTAATCGGAACAGCCAAATACACTGGGTGAGGCTGGTTGTGGCCTTTGCTGGTCTGATTGGGCTAAGTTTCGGTTTGGCTGCTCTCCTGAACAGGTGGAATTTCGATCTGCATCAGCATGCGTGGATAGTTTACCTTTCAGTTTTTACTGCCACTTTGCTGGCTAACATAACCATTATCGCTCCTGTGCCTTTTGCCATAGTTATCATGGTTAATGCCGCCGAGCATTTTAATCCACTGCTGATTGCTTTGATTGCTGCGACCGGTGGGACCCTCGGAGAAGTGAGCGGATATTTCGCCGGAAGACTGGGCAGAAAGATCGCCATTCCTGAAAACATAATCAGCAATAAACGTATCACCCTTTGGATAGAAAAATACGGTTTCTGGGCGATTTCCATCATAGCTTTCCAACCCCTTTTTCCTTTTGATGTTGGGGGCATGGTAGCAGGGGCCAGCAAAATGCCTCTTATTAGATTTTTGCCGGCTTTGTTCCTGGGCAAATTCCCCAAATATGTTATTTTAGTTTATGCCAGCCTGGGTTTGATTAGTTTTCTGCCTCCATGGATAACCCGCTTTTTAAACTAAGTTGTTAAAAACCTGTATATTATCTCTGCCAGGTTCTCAATATCTTTCAAATACACAAATTCATTATTGCCGTGAATGTTGCTTTCGCTGCGGATGACACCCATACCAAATTCATGGCCTCCCCATTCATTCACCACGATATTGGCCAGATCGCCTGAACCCATTTCGCCGAATTTTCCGCTTTCGCCTGTGATTTCCTTTAAAACCCCGGCCAGTTTATCCGTAATCGGGTCCTTACAGGGTGGCAGTGTTGGAATCGTGAATTCCCGGATGATTTCCCACCTCACGCCCGGCGCACCAGCTAAGGTGTCAAGTATTTCCTGTCTGGCTTCGGCCAGGTTTTCTTCTGGAATCAGCCTGCGGTCGATAGAAACGCTGCATTGATCTGGCACTATGTTGACCTTTAATCCCCCTTGAATCATATTGATATTAAGTCTGGCTGTCATTTGGTCTAGTCCGGTCTCAGGATGAGTCTGAATGCGGGATTTCCTCTCGGTTACCCGGGTTTTAAGTTTTAGTAGTGCTTCCACTAGCAGGACAGCTTTTTCAACAGCGTTTTCACCCAGATGTGACAAACCGGAATGAACTGAATGGCCTTTTACCAGAATATCCATTTGTAGAGTCCCCAGATTAGCAATACTGACATAGCCGAAATTGGAGTCCAGGTTAAAGAAGTATGCACCTTTTAGCTGTTCTAGAAATTGACTTAGATATCTGAGCTGGCTGCCCTGGCTGTATTCCTCATCTGTAGTTATCATTACAGAAACATCATAATTGAATGGCAGGTTCCGACCTTTTTCCAACGCTATCAATAAAGCCGGAATAGCTCCTTTCATATCGGCCGCTCCCCGGCCGAATAGCTTGCCGTCTTCAACGTATGGTTTGAAAGCCGGCCATCCCTGTGCTGGCACTACGTCAATATGGGCATAAAAGATCAAGCGGGGCCGACCGGGATTAGTGCGGCGGCATATCAGGTTTACCCGTTCTGCCCTACCCTCTGCTTGGTCTGTCGGTATTTCTATCTGTTGAGTTTGAAATCCACATCCTTTGAAAATTGGTTCAAGATAATCTAAGGCCTCTTTATAATTGTTTCCCGGAGGGACTGAAGTATCCATGGCAACCAGTGTTTTCAGAATTTGCAGATAGTCCAATTTTTACTCCTCGCTTCCAGTTCCGAAAAGCGTCTTAAAAATAGCTCAGTACGATTGATATCATACGCCAAACTGGAAGCCTACTGAAATCTGTGAGAACTTTTTTACCTGTTGTAACCATTTTATTACGTTTTGTAGTAATTAAGTAACCTGTTTTTAACTTTGGTGGTGTACAATTTTTGGTAGTAAGGAGATTGGATATGAAACTTAATATATTGGCCCTGGGAAGGAAAAATGTTATTGGCCGCATAATCCGGGCATTGAACGGCAGTGATATTTCATTAACCAGCCGAAACGAAGTTTCTGACGCTCTTGGTCTTTTAAAGAAAGAAAAATTCGACCTGGCTTTAATAGACGGCTATATGGATGATGTGGAAGCGATTTGCTACCGTATTACCTGGTTATACCACACTCCTATCGCAGTAGTAATTAATGGCAAAGAGAGCGACTGGGATATCCTGCGTAAATTGGATGTCGATGGGTTTATACCTGAAGAAGCCAGCAATGTTGAGTTGATAAGCCATTTTACCGCTATCGCCAGACATATTACCGATCATATTGAACCAGCAAAAATCCTGGTAATTGAAGATGACGAACAAATTCAGGAGACTTTGAGGTTGTCTTTCCAGATGTATTGGCCCGGGACCGAAATATTCTGTGCCAGCACTGGTTTGGCTGGAGCTAAGATAGCCAGGTTGGAAAGAATGGATGCTATTTTGCTGGATTTGAAATTACCCGATATTACTGGTCTGGAAGTATTAGAAAATATTCGCAATTTCAGCAAGGTACCGGTGGTAATCGTCACCGCTACGCGTGATCAAGACGATGTCGTCAAATGTATACGCGCTGGAGCTAATGATTTCGTGATTAAACCCTTCAAGCAGTTGGAATTGATGTCCAGGGTCAGGCGTCTGACCGGTATCAAGGAAGCGGCAGTTCATAAATAAACGCCCATAAATGGGGAAAAGGATACGAGAAATGAAAACTAACGAAACCTGGGATATTATTGAAGGAAAGATGCTGGAGCTCAGAATATTAACCAACGCTAACTGGAAGAATTCAGAATGGGAAATAGCAGCGTTAGGGGAGAGAATTCTGCGCACCGTGGAAATGGCAAAAGCCGGATCCGAGAGAATGAGGGCAGATTACGAGAATGTGGCCCAGTCTATCGATAATTTGAAGGCTGAATTGCAGTTCAATGAGATTTTTAAAAAACAGGTTAGTTAGATTACGAAAGTAAAAGCTCTTTAGTTTTTCCAATGTAATCGGAATTGGTAAGAAGGTCAGAAAAGCTGAAGCCCGTTGTTTTTTATGTCCATACCTTTAGGTATCACGACAATACCGCTGTCCGTAATCGTACAACCTCTGGCCTTATCCAATGCCAGATCAAAACCAACTGAAGCTCCCGCCCGTATTCTGCACTCCTTATCAATTATTGCACGTCTGATTTTCGCTCCCGGTTCGATATAAACATCATCAAAAACCACTGATTGATAAACCCAGGCATCACGCTCAATGATGACTCCTGGCGACAACACCGAAAACTCCGCTGTGCCTCCGCTGATAATACACCCATCTGATACAATTGAATCAAGCATTTTCCCACCAATCGTGCACTTGCTGGGGGGCAGTTGGCGCTGGAGAGTCCGCAACGGCCACTTTTCGCTGTAGAGATTAAAGTCTGGGTCAACTTTCACAAGGTCCATTGATGCTTCATAAAATGAATCTATAGTTCCCACATCTCTCCAGTAATTAGAGTCGCGGGTCCTGTTGATTAATACCTTTTCCCTTATTCCGTCGGTGACCCTTGTTTCATAGTCTGTTATGCGGTTTTCCTGGTCGTAGTCATAGACATAAATATCGTTAATTTCTGGAATCATGCGTGGAATAATATGTTTGCCGAAATCATCCCCCTCACCCCAAAGAACATCAAGTAGAGTCTTAACTTTGAAAACATAGATTCCCATGGATGCCAGCGAGTATTCTGGGGCATCCTGCATAGTTTTGGGATTGAGGGGTTTTTCTTCAAAACCAAGAACTTTTTTATTCTGATCTACTTCCAGCACTCCCAGCCTGCCAGCGGCTTGTTCCGGTTTAACCCTGAGTGCTGCAATGGTTAACGCGGCGTTTTTTTGCCGATGGTACTGGATCGCCAGGAGGTGATTCATTTTATACACATGGTCGCCGGAAAGGATTACTATGTCTTCGATGCCTCGACTGGAAATAAGGTTCAGGTTTTGGCGGACTGCGTCGGCCGTACCGCGGTACCAGACGGCCCCCATTTTCATCTGTGCTGGAATGCTGTATATAAAATCTCCTAAACCAGAACTGGATATTGGCCAGCCGTCTTGAATATGGCGGTTTAGAGATTCTGAAAGATACTGGGTTAATACAAAAATGCGGCGGATTCCAGAATTAACGCAGTTGCTGAGGGTCAAATCAATCAATCGGTATTTTCCGCCAAAGGGTACGGAAGCCTTGGACCTTTCGCAGGTTAACGGCTGTAATCTTTCTCCAGCCCCACCCGCCATTACGATGGCAAGTACTTTTTCCATAGGCTGATTTTTCTCCGTCTATTGGATAAAAATTCTTACCTTATTATAGCAATTTCTGAAAAAAATGTTTGGCTGGATTTTCAGTTAATAACGGCGTAAAATTTCAGCTGCCAGTTTTTGGTGACATTACGCTGGAGTGCCACATGGATTGAAAAAAGGGTCTAACCATGACCGGTTTGGCAGCATTCTGATCGAAACCCCCAATTTGTGAGGACACTTGATTTACTCTTATTATATGCGAGGAGGGGGCGTTTAATGCCACAGGTCAGATCTGAAGCGCCTTCGGTGAGAGCTATAATGCCGATTTTCGTCAATTGGCTTTTGGTTTTACCGGTTCCTGACACCTGCCCTGATAATCGTGTCAGAAGGAATGACCCCGCCTGTTAATTCACTTGGACCGGCTTTGGGCAGAATCCTGCATTTACGTCCTATAGAGGTGAGGGGAGGCACTACCACATCTTTTCCCAGCACCGTAATATCCCAGTTCCCGGGTAAAAGAGTATTGCCGAAACCTATATAGCAAAATCTCCCTATTTTTACTCCCTCATCCAGAATGCAACTGTCGACGATGCTGTGATGGCCGATAACGGAATTTGCCATGACTATTGAGTTTCTTATAATAGCTTGTTCTGCGACATGCACTCCTGGTGACAATACCGAGTTTTCCACACGGCCGTCGATAATACAGCCAGAACTAATCAGGCTATTCACCACCTTGCCACTTTTACTTCCCTCCAGCGCTGGTAAGGCTGCGTGGTCGCTGAGAACAGGCCAATTGCTATTAAGGCTGAATCTGGGGCGTTCTTCAAGAAGTTCCATGTTGGCCTGATAATATGCTTCTATGGTTCCAATATCCTGCCAGTATCCGTTGAATTCGTAAGCAAAGACTTTGTCATGCTTCACCATGTGAGGGAGAATGGCATAACCAAAATCATGGGGTGAGCTTTCAATGCCCGCGTCTTCCGTCAGGCGATTGACGAGAATATCCCTGTTAAAAACATAGATACCCATGGAAGCCAGAGTGCTCAGCGGGTTTTTTGATTTCTCTACGAATTCCTGAATTTTGCTATCACTGTCGATAAGCACAGTGCCAAAGCGGTAGGCTTCTTCGATGGGTACTTGGATGACCCCGACCGTGACATCTGCATTTACCCTGTCGTGGAAATCAATTATCTTCCGATAGTCCATCCGGTAAATATGATCACCAGCGAGGATAAGGACCTTTTCTATCTTATGGATGTTCAGATATGCAAGATTTTGGTAGACAGCATCTGCGGTTCCCTTGAAAGATCCGGATGCTGGCGGCAGTACCGAAACTGTCGCCGAACCGGCGTTAGCTTCAGCCCATTCTCCCAGGTACTCTGCCATGTAACTGCGCTGGTAATCAACCAGGACTGCTATATTTCTTATTTTTGAGTGTATACAGTTGCTCAGACTGAAATCTATGACACGAAGTTTTCCGGCGAATGGCAATGCTGGTTTTGGCCTTAAGTGACAAAGTAGATCCATTCTTTTACCTTGACCACCTGCGAGGATTATTCCTGCTTCTTTTCCACGGACACCCATCTCACACCTCTTGACACGAAAGGCACCTTTCATCGATCGACATTTTTATATTTATAATTTGTCTAACTGATTCTAGTAGTTTTCAAGAAGATAGAAACTCTGACAAAGCATTCCTTGTCAGATCTTTCAGCAGTCGACAAATAAATAGTCGAATCTGGTACTTATTCTACTCTTTAGATATCCACCCAATATCATTCTAATAAATTATTAAGAAGTTGTGTTAAAAATCATGAAAGTTATAGCTTGGCTGGTTGATGTCTTTATGCACAAAAGCCGGACGGGTTGATCCAGTTGATTATCATGGTGAGACGACCCAGATCGGATAGGTCAAAATACCCATTGTCTCTGGGTCTTGGCACCTCTTTGAAAATGGGTTTAATAAGTCAGAAAACGGTAGTGCCGGTGCAGAAAAGCATTATGATTTTGCCATTTGAGGCCGAATTAAGCCGTTGGATTCCCTTCGGATGGCTTAAATTAAGCATAAATGCCTAGTGGAAAGACCTATTATTTTCTGGGTGCTGGCACCTATAATTAATAATCATATGGGTATTCGCAGGAAAGGAAGGAGAGACATAAAAACAGATGTTGGCTAGTTTAATGGACTCTGCCATTACTTTTAGAAAAGCAACGACTGAAAAAGTAGCATTTATTAGTTTGAATGTTATAGATCTGGTTTTGACATTATTTGCGATGAACCTGGGTGCGCAGGAAATAAATCCCATTATGCGTGGGATGATAACCACCCCGATTGCCCTTTATACTGCCAAATTGGTGATGCCTATGGTCCTGGCCTGGTTGCTCCCTGGTAGGTTGTTAATTCCCTCTATCGCGATTCTTCTCTTTATAGTAGGGTGGGATATCCGTGAATTACTGGTCTTCTTCTTCTAAGCGAATGCGATAAATTAAGAAGGGAAGATATAGACTGAGTTTTTTAAGTTAAACGGCATTAGTTCGCCGGTGGTTTCCAAATATAGTCTTGCCACACTCACGCGCGGATGCTTCTGGTTTAGTTCACTGTCATCCTTCAATTTACTGTATATGTTGTTGAGATGATGGGCTACCGTTCTGATATCTATGTAAAGGGCTTTTGAAATGCCTTGGTTGGTATAGCCTTGAGCTAGCAGATTCAATATTTCCATTTCCCTATCAGTTAGCTGTTGTATAAAAGAAGACTCGGTTTTTTCGACCAACATAGTACCAGCAATAACCGGATCCAGCACTACTTGTCCCTGGTTGACCGAGCGGATAATATCATGTAACTGCCGGGGATTATCCAGTGATTGTTTTAGATAAATACCAACGCCACTTCGGCATTTTTGAACTATTCTCCGCAGCATTTTGATTTCATCATCGCCGGAAGCGGTAATCAAAATAACAAGCCCAACATGCGGGTGTTCTGTGCAGACATGTTCCAATTCCTCAAAGAGGTTACTATTAAATTTGCGGGTACCTAAAACCAGGATATCCGGTTTTTCAGCGATCAATACTCTCATCAGCGATTCCTCATCGCCATTGGGGGTGATGCCGAG
>CAITCX010000013.1 GCA_903890885.1 uncultured Dehalococcoidia bacterium | reverse complement strand
CCTCTCGAAACAACCGTTCAAATCCTTTGCCGATGCAACGCCGCTCTTCCTGCCGGCCACGGCGCACAGATCGAACCCGCCGTAGCCCAGGTCCTTCAGCTTCATCACATCGCTCGTGGGATACTTCGCCATGAGCTCGCCCATCCAGTCCAGGCCGCAGATGCCGATGTCGTAGTTGCCGATAGCGACTTGAATGGGGATATCGCGCTCGCGGAACACCTTTACAAACAGATCGGGGTAACGTGAGGATTTCAGCCGATAAGAGCGGGAACGCTCGTTATAGTCATCGAGGCCGAAGCCCGCCTTATTAAGCAGAGCGGCGGTCTCCTTCTGCAGTTTCCCCTTCGGCAGCGCCAGCTTCACCGCACGTCCTCCAACGCCTTCTTTATCTCAGCGTCCGATGAGACCTCAATCTTTTTCAACGTGCTTCTGTCGACCAGATTGAAGAGGCCTTTCCCGGACGGAGTGACGATCCACCTGAAATCATCGGAGCTCTTCCCTTTTAGCTCAAAGGCCACAACGTAACCCGATTTGCGCAGCGATCCCGCCAGCTTCAAGCAGTCAGCAATCTCCTCATCCCTGGCCTTGCCGATATTGAGGAGTATCCTGTTGCCCGTTTTCGCCTTGGGCTTCAGCATATCCATCAAACGATCCACGTACAACGCGAACCCGGACGCCGGCATATGCGCCCCGCCCACCAGCGATATCAGGTCATCGTACCTGCCGCCCCCGCCGACCTTCTGCCCTGCTACGTAGAACTGGAAGATAGCCCCGGTATAATATTCGAACCCCCTGCCGGACGATATATCGATATGATATTTGCACCCCGCCGAGGTAAGCAGTTTGGCGATCTCTATGAAATCGTTCAGGCTCGGCTCAAGACCGGACAGAGACTTTCCGACTATGGCGCTGATGTTCTCCAGATATCCGGCCGAGTTGCCCTTTATATCCAATAGTATATTCAAGGCCTTCTTCAGCTCTTTGTCCTTGGTCTTGACCTCGCCCAGCGCTTTGAAATTCCCCTCCAGCACCTGGTCGAATATCTTGGTCTGCTCCTCATCGCCCAACCCGAGCTCCGCTATCAGCGCCCTGATAAGCCCGGCATGGGACAGCCCGACCTCAAACCCTCTGATCCCAAGAGAATCGACTATTTCGGAGGCCAGCATTACAAGCTCGATATCCGCAAGGGCTCCCCCTCCCCCGATAAGCTCCACCCCACACTGCCACTGTTCCCGGTGCTCCGTCCCCGTCCCCTCGAAGGAAAATACGTTGCCCACATACGAGTAGCGTGCCACGCCATCCTTGCCCTTGCTCCGCGAATTTTCCGCGCACATCCTGGCAATGGGAATAGTGCCCTCAGGACGCAGCACAACGCGCTCGCCGCTCCATCCGTCCCAGTCGAGGAAGGTATATACCCGACCGAGCATGCCCGGGGTCAATGTTCCGGTAGCCGTGAACAGGTGCAGATACTCCAGCGTGGGGGTCCTGACCTCTTCATAACCCCAGCGTGAGGAACAACTGCGGAACACGTCTTCTATATGTCGGAACTTCGCCATGTCCTCCGGCAGAATATCGCGCATCCCTTTGCATCGCGGCACCTTCATCGCTACCACCTTATACGAAGATGAAGCTATTCTACAATAATAACATGCCAACGTACAACATTATGTTAGTCAAAAACGGATACTAGAGAGGGAAGGGTATTACTTTAATGCAGATGTGAGGGCATGTTAAGCAGAATTCGCTACATCAGTATACTGGGTTAAGAGCAACGACAATTATGATAACGAGCACAATGACCCCCAGAATCAGTCCAGCAATAGCTGTTTTCAGACCACCTAATGATGGATTACGTTTTATCATTACCAACGCTACCATGCCGAATATTATAGCTAATAGGCTAAATGCCCCACTAAATAGCGTTAGAGACCAAAGTGATATGATGCCACAAATACCGCAGACCAAGGTAGCTAAGGATATGGCTGGTATGCTTGTCATCTTAAGTCCCCAACCTATCGCCATTATCGGTACGGAGATTAGTAACCCAGAAACTGCAATCACGATAAAGAGCCAAGGTTCTGTTTCAGTTCCAATTAAGGCTCCTACTATCCATATTGCAATGGAGATAATAATCCCAGCTATCCCTATCCAGTATAGATTCTTGCTAGTAGGTTTCTTCTTATTCCTACTGGTATCCGCAGGTCTTTCTTGTTCGTTCGTCATTATCTATCCTTATTAGCTTGAAGTTCT
>CAITCX010000012.1 GCA_903890885.1 uncultured Dehalococcoidia bacterium | reverse complement strand
TATTTGAAATTATTAATAATGCTATCCAAGAAGTGTGCGAAAAATAAAAAGAACTTAACTCGAAGGGTCTTCTATGCCAGAAAAACTGGGCGAACTTCTGGTTAGAAATAGTGTTATTTCTAACCAGCAACTCGCAAAAGCCCTTGAAGACCAGAAGGCTTCAGGGGGGCGGCTTGGTGAAAGCCTTATAAAGCTGGGGTTTATTAAAGAGATTGATCTGGTCCGTTTTTTAAGTGAACAGTATGGCATGCCCTCGGTTAATCTTACTGAAATAGCAATTCTTCCTGAAGTTATTAAAATTATCCCTACCGATGTGGCGAGTAAATATCAAGTCATACCCGTCTCCTTGCGGGATTCCACCCTGATCGTTGCTATGGTTGATCCATCCAACATTTTTGCCATCGATGATATTAAATTTCTCACTGGCTATCGTATTGAAGCGCTCATCGCTTCAGAATCGTCCATGAAGCAGGCGCTTGACACGCACTACGGAACTACAAAGGGCCTCGATACGCTTTTAGAGGGGATGGAAACTGAGGGTGTCGAATATATCGGTGAAGAAGAAACGGTTAACATAAGCAATCTCAAGGAGGCAAGCGAAGATGCTCCCGTAATAAGGCTGGTTAATGCTATTTTAACTGATGCGATTAAAAAGCGTGCCAGCGATATTCATGTTGAGCCCTATGAGAAATCCTTCAGGGTCAGGTTCCGCATGGATGGAACCCTCTATGAAATGATGAAACCACCGCTTAAAATGAAAAATGCTATGATTTCCCGCCTTAAAATAATGGCACGCCTCGACATAGCGGAACGCCGCCTCCCTCAAGATGGACGCATCAAGTTGAAAATGGGTAAAGACACGGAAATGGATTTCCGGGTTTCTGTTCTCCCGACTCTTTTTGGTGAAAAGGTTGTTCTGAGACTTCTGGATAAATCAAACTTGCAACTTGATATGACCAAGCTGGGATTTATGGAACAACAGCTGGGGCACTTCCGAGAGGCCATCTATAGACCCTTTGGGATAGTGCTGGTCACAGGCCCAACGGGCAGCGGCAAGACCACCACGCTCTATTCTGCCCTCAGTGAGCTTAACAAAACAACCGAAAACATTTCTACCGCAGAGGATCCGGTGGAATTTAATCTTGCCGGCATTAATCAGGTGCAGATTCATGAAGAGATTGGCCTGACCTTTGCGAATGCCCTCAGATCATTTTTACGCCAGGACCCTGATATAATTTTAGTGGGAGAAATCCGCGACTTTGAAACAGCTGAAATTGCCATAAAAGCGGCTCTTACCGGACACCTTGTCTTAAGCACACTGCACACCAACGACGCCCCCAGCACGGTCAACCGTCTTCTCAATATGGGTATTGAACCTTTTCTGGTATCTTCTGCCACTAATCTTATTTTGGCCCAGCGGCTGGTTCGGAAGATATGCCAGGAATGTAAAGAACCGATTACTATATCAGCTGAATCCTTTGCCAAGCTGGGCATACAACCAGAAGAATCTGAACAGTACAAGGATATTACTTTTTACAAAGGCAAGGGCTGCGATATCTGTAACAATACCGGATATAAAGGGCGCCTTGCCCTCTATGAAGTTATGCCTATTTCTGAACCAATTAAGGAGCTCATTCTGCAAGGTGCATCGACCATTGATATTAAACGAGAAGCGATACGCCAGGGCCTGCAAACCCTGCGCCGCAGCGGTATCTCGAAACTGCTGGGAGGGGTGACATCGTTAGAAGAGGTACTGAAAACGACGGTGCGTGATGATTAAGCCCCGTTTCGGGGCACGTGATTTAATTAATTATTGCTGGTACTATTCCGAAAGTAATTTAAAGCACCATTCAAACTCTGGTGGCTCTTTGCCACTCGCAGAGTAATCAGCGAGAAGAGGAAAAACCGCATGACAGTATATGTATGGGAGGGGAAATCTTCCCAGGGAGGACAGCAAAAAGGATCCGTCGAGGCAGCCAATGAAGTGGCAGCCCGCCAGCTGCTGAGAAAACAGAATATCCAGCTGGTGCGCATCAAGGAAAAGCCCAAGGATATCTTAGCAAATATCGCCTTGCTACAACCAAAGGTCGTGGCAAAAGATTTGGTTCTCTTTACCCGGCAGCTGTCAACCATGATCGATGCCGGGCTCCCCTTAATCCAGGGGCTTGAAATACTTGCCAATCAGGAACCAAATAAAACGTTCCAAAAAATCCTCCTCCAAATAAACACAGACGTTGAAGCAGGTGCAACCTTTGCCGATGCCCTTTAAAAGCTTCCCAAAGTATTTGATAACCTGTACACCAATTTAGTCGCCGCGGGCGAGCTGGGCGGCGTGCTTGATACCATATTGCAGAGGCTCGCAACC
>CAITCX010000011.1 GCA_903890885.1 uncultured Dehalococcoidia bacterium | reverse complement strand
GAATAAAAATTGAAAAAGGTTATTCACGGAATTCGTTTCCTGGGTGCAATGAGTTTGGTATCTGGTCTGACAGTATTCCTGACGGCTTGCGGTTCTGTTGCCGCGACCTCCAGCCCTCCCGGATTAAGTAACACAGGAACTTCCTCAACTTCTATAGCAACAACACAGCCAAAATCAGCGTCTACCACAACTTCTGCCGCTTCTATCGCAACTACAGCGCAAAAATCACCGTCAACAACCAAAATAGACTCTAACCTAAGCGTCAGCGCGGTACCTTCAGTGGAAAATGTAAAACCAGGGGACAAATTCGATATCAATATCAGGGTTAAAAATAATCAGCCTTCTAGAGGAGTTCAATTTTCCCTTAATTGGGACCCTGCTAAAGTAGAGTGTGTTTCAGCAGATCAAGGAGGGTATTTCAAGGATTTTGCCGCAGCCCATGGAGCCGAGCTTTTTATCTTACCATCCGATAAACCAGTTGCCGATAACGCTGCCGGTAAATTTCCCAAGAGCAAAGACCCTGTTATGATCGCTTTATCCGGCGGTCGACTGGATGACGGTACAGCACTGGGTGCCACAGGGGAAGGAGATGTCTTTGTCTTACATATGAACGTGAAAGATGGAGCCAGCGGTCCTGTTGATTTTAAACTGGCAAATGTTGTGCTGGGAGACAACAACAACGATCTGTCTCAAGACCTGCACGCGTCTGCCAACAATGGCAAAATCACGATTGCACCTTAAGTTTAACATTCTAATAAATAGCAGCAGTTGGCTGTTTAAGGGATATCCGGTTTGAAGAGAGCATTAGATCATAAACAATTCAAAATATTATTCCTGATAATACTTGTCCAGTCAATCCTGTCTTTGTTATTGGCAGGTTGCACTCTGGTGAAGGTAGAAAAAAGAGATGTCCTGGTCTCAGTACCAGGAGACCTCTATTATTTGTCAATGATGATCAACCAGCGGGCGGAACAGAACCAGGCGATACCTGCCGTGAATATGAGAGTCTCTTCGGAAAACATAAATGAGTTGAAACAAGGGAAAACAGATGCCGTTTTTACCGGAAGAGAACCGACCAAGGAAGAACTGGCAGGCCTTAAAGATTTCGTCCTGGCCTATGACGCAGTGTGTATCATCCTTGACGAAAACACCTATCTGGGAGGAATAGTCAGTTCGGGCGGTCGGCCTCTTAGAAAAAGTTCCGGCCTGCAGGGGTTGACCACTGAGGCTGTTAAATCTATCATCTCCGGGCAAGGATGGCAATTAAGTGAGAATTATTTTGAAGGAAACCAGGGAGTCGATATCAATAGCTGGCTCATAAACGTCGATTCCGTGGTGTGGATACCGGGTTCCAGAAGCGTAGCCAATGCCTTTTATTTTCCGCCAGGAAAGTACGATACCCAGACTGTTTTATACGATTCCCTGGGCCTGGACGAAAAATCCATGCTTTCCGGCTGGAAAGCCTTTACTTCGTCCAGGTTTAACATTGAAGAAGAGGTATTGTCTTATGAATATAATGGCTCGAATTATTCACAGGCCAGTGGTAAACAGGACTTTCCCTTCAAGCTGGCCTTCTGTTCGCGGCGAGCGATGACAGTCGCCCCTGAGCACATATCGGTTAAAGAACTTACCATTAACGGGATTGACCCTTTAACAGAACCTGAATCAATCTATGACGGGTCATATCCATTTAGCCGTAAAATTCACCTGTTAGTCCGGCAAAATAGTTCGGCCGATACAATGCAGATGGCAGACTACTTACTATCGCCCGAGGGGCAGCAATTGATGGCCGAAGCCGGGTATCTGCCCCTGAGAACACAGTAGCTGTTGATAATAACTGAAAGGAAAGTTTGGAATTGAAAATAAGACAGTCTATCTGGAGCATAAAAACGGTTTTTGTTATTCTGGCTTTTATACCTGTATTAGCCTTAATACTAATCGCTGTAAATCTGGTTTTGCATAGTACACTGGCAATCAGTACGCTTGGCACAGGTCTGTTTTCAAACTCCTTCAGCCCCAGTGGTGAATCTGGAGTAACAGCCAGGGACATGCACTACGGGATGCTGCCAGCTTTGTGGGGAACATTCCTGGTAACTTTGATATCCATCTTGATCGCATTCCCTGTCTCACTAACATTAGCTATACTGGCCAATGATTTTTCCACCGGTTTTTTAAACTCAATAATTCGCTGGATCACTGGAGTTCTGGCCGGCATACCCCCGATAATCTACGCCTTAATGGGGTCAACTTTTTTTCTGTGGTTCTTCTGGCAAAAATTCGCTGGGCAAGGACTTTCCGCTGCTAACTTGCCACCGCCAAATATGCTGCCCTCTGATGAAAGTTGCACTTTGCTAGGTGGGTTGATGCTGGGACTGCTGCTCATTCCATTTATGACTCCCTTATTGGACGATGCGTTACGGGGTGTACCGAATTCTTTTAAAGAGGCATCGCTGTCCCTGGGAGCCACACGCTGGCATACCCTGAGGTCAGTAACTATCCCCCTGGCTCAGCCTGGAATCATGAGTTCTTTGTTACTGGGGATATTGACAGCATTGGGAGAATCCATAATCGTGGCTTATGCCATCGGCTTTAGCGCAAAAACTTTACCAAGTCCGCTCTTTGACGTGCTTGAAAGGACCGCTCCCTTAACTTCGACCATTGCCGGATTAGCCGGCGGTGGTTTCTCCCGGTCAAGCGTGATAGGCCCTGTGGGACAATCAGTCGCCAGTGTGATGGGGCTGCTGCTTTTGATCACGGCTTTCGCGCTCCTGGGAATATCCCTATATCTACAACGAAGATTAAAAAAGAGGCTTACACAGTGAAAGCAGAGATTCTTACAAGGCCGGTAGAAATAAGCCTGGTTAAAGGAAAATATTTTTTACTTAGAATTGCAGCAATAGTTGCGGCTATTGTTTCGATCCTGGCGATTATAGGGGGATGTTTAGCCATAGCATCAAATTCGCTGGACGTTTATGTGGTGCCTCTTCTGTTTACATTGGCAGTTGGTTTTACCATCCTTTCCATTTTTGTATACAGGCTGCAGCGACACTGGCAATTTTCACTAACAATTTTGATTGCTGCAGCATTAATTTCCGCTATCGTAATAGGTTTTTTGCCTGAATATTTGCAGGGATTGAAGATTAACGGTATTATCCACCGCTCGTTAATATCCGGGTTGCTTTTATTGGCCATTGCCATACCAGGGTCCTGTTATTCCCTGTTTTATCTATTGGGAGTTACTCCCAGGGCTTTTGACGTCTCCCGCTATCCGCTGTTTATCTTTTTCAGCGCGGCAGCTTTTACTGCTTATGGCCTGATTATATTCCATATCATCGATAACGGCGCCTCCCAATTAAACCTGGCCTTGTTTACTAAACCCTTTTTAAACCAGACCAAAATAGTAGAACAATGGTATAACGGCTGGCCAGTGTTTTCTTCTATGATTGTTAAACAAGTAGGCATATTGAATCATATCAGGGGAACCCTGATGCTTATGGGATTGACTTCTCTTATATCCCTACCCATAGGAGTCAGTGTTG
>CAITCX010000010.1 GCA_903890885.1 uncultured Dehalococcoidia bacterium | reverse complement strand
TGTCGGCGGGCCTAAATGGGACAACCCCCAGGCTAAAGTAAGGCCGGAAGACGGTTTGCTGGCATTGCGCAAGGGTTTGGGCCTCTTCGCCAATATCCGCCCCGTATTCACCTCCAATGAACTCGTAGACGCCACCCCCTTAAAATCGAGTGTTGTTAAGGGTACGGATATGATTGTAGTCCGCGAATTGACCGGCGGGTTGTATTTTGGCCGACCCAAAAGGCAGTGGACTACTACCCGCGGCCGCCGTGCGGTAGACTCTATGTCCTACTCCGAACAAGAAATTGAACGCATTGTCCGCGTGGGTTTTGAACTGGCCCGCAAGCGCCGCAAGAAATTAACTTCCGTAGATAAAGCCAATGTCCTGCAGTCGTCCAGACTGTGGCGCCAGGTGGCTACCGAGGTCGCTGCGGACTATCCTGATGTCCAGATGGACAATATGCTGGTGGATACCTGCGCCATGCGTTTGATTCAGAAACCTACCTATTTTGACGTGATAGTCACTGAAAATACTTTTGGGGATATCCTGACCGATGAAGCCTCGGTTCTGGCTGGTTCCATGGGTATGCTTCCCTCAGCCAGCCTGGCAGGGGTTCCACAGGAAGGTAAAAAGATATTGGGTTTTTATGAGCCTATACATGGCAGCGCTCCTGATATTGCCGGACAAAACAAGGCCAATCCGATGGCCAGTATTCTCAGCCTGGCTATGATGTGCCGTTATTCCCTGGGCCTGGCTCCTGAAGCTCAGGTTCTCGAAGGGATCGTTTCCAAAATCCTGGCAGAGGGGTATCGCACCCCGGATATCATGAGCGAAGGCAAGAAGATGCTTGGTACCAGTGAAATGGGTGATCTGGTAGTTAAGTATATCACTGACTGCAAATAGTATAAGCCATCGAATTAGTTACAGTATTATCGGGTTAAAGAAGGAACCATGGGCCAGTTAGCAATCTATGATACCACCTTAAGAGATGGAGCTCAGCGGGAAGGCATTTCCTTCTCGGTGGTGGATAAGTTGCATATTGTTCAGAAACTGGATCAGTTGGGTATCCGTTATATCGAGGGCGGCTGGCCTGGTTCCAATCCCAAGGATGCTGAGTTTTTTAATCAGGTCAGGAAGCTGAGGTTAAAAAAAGCCGAAGTGGTGGCTTTCGGTTCAACCCGCAAGCCAAAAACTAAAGTTGAGAATGACTCCAATCTTCAGGCCCTGGTAAAGAGCGGGATTAAAATCGTGACCCTGGTGGGTAAAAATTCCATTCTGCAGGTTAAGCATGTTCTTGAAACCACTCCTGAAGAAAACCTGCGCATGATTTCCGATTCCATAGCCTATTTGCAGGATAAGGGTATCAAAGTTTTTTATGACGCTGAACACTTTTTCGATGGCTACCAGGCCGATGCGGACTATGCTCTCAAATGCCTGCGGTCGGCTGCTGATGCCGGGGCTATCTCATTGGTGCTTTGCGATACCAATGGCGGCGCTCTGCCGGAAGAGATCGCGGCAGGTGTCAGGGCGGCCTGTTCTATACCCAAAGTTGAGGTAGGTATCCATGCTCACAATGACAGCGGCCTGGCTATCGCCAATACTATGGCGGCCGTTAAAGCCGGTGCTACACATGTGCAGGGTACCATTAACGGTTACGGCGAGCGCTGCGGCAACGCCAACTTGTGTGTGGTAATACCTAATCTGAAGATAAAAATGGGTATCAACTGCGTGACCAAAGAGCAGTTGGCCAAATTGACCGAGACCTCTCGCTATATCAGCGAAGCGGCTAACCTGGTCCACGATGCCTTCATGCCGTATGTGGGGGCCAGCGCTTTCAGTCACAAGGGCGGCTTTCATGTATCCGGTATGAGCAAGTGGAAAAGCAGCTACCAACATGTAGAGCCGGATCAAGTGGGCAACCAGTTCAGGGTCACCGTATCCGAGCTTTCCGGCAAGCAGAACATTATTTTGAAAGCCCATGAGCTGGGATTTGATTTCACCGCGGATCCTAAAGAAGCCCAGACGCTGTTAGAACAGGTCAAAAAACAGGAGAGCCTTGGTTTCCAGTACGATCAGGCAGAAGCCTCTTTCGAGCTTTTGATCAGGCGGGCTAAACCGGATTATCAACCGCCTTTCAAGCTGGTGGACTTTATGCTGGTGGTGGAAAAGCGCCGTCGGCCTTCCCGCATCAGCAACGATGACATGTTGGCTGAAGCCATGGTTAAGGTCACGGTAGGCGAAGAGACCATACATACGGCTGCCGAAGGCAACGGTCCAGTCAACGCCCTGGACGCCGGTTTACGTAAAGCGTTATTACAGTTTTATCCCAATCTGGAAAAGGTCAAACTCGTGGACTACAAGGTGCGC
>CAITCX010000009.1 GCA_903890885.1 uncultured Dehalococcoidia bacterium | reverse complement strand
CTTTCGCACCGGTAGTTACCACGATATAATAAGTGGCGAGATCATTGAGAGGGGCAGCCGGTGTAATGATGGCCTTTTTGGTGCTGGACATGCTTACCGTGGCTGTAACTTCAGTACTGCCGCTCATCAGCAGGATATTAGTGGAAGTGATGGTAGAAGCGTCCATCGCCTTGGAGAACATTACATAAGGTACAATACTGGTGGATACGCTGGTGGCTGCCTTGCGCGGAGACTGGGAAGAAACGGTAGGTAGTACAACGGCCGCAGTAGTAAATTGACTGGTGGAGGCTGAGCCGTAATCACCGGCCATTACCACGCCCGCAGCATCCTTTACGCCGCTGACCGCTATGTAGTAAGTGGTGCTGTACAACAGGTGATCCTGGGGAGTGATTATGGCTTTTCTCGTTCCGGATATGGTTACATCGGCAGCGACAGGGGTATTGCCGTTCATTAATACGATATTGGTGTCATTAACGGTGGTGTTGTCTACGGCCCGGGAGAAGTTAATGTAAGGAATATAACTGATGGATACGCCGGTAGTACCCTTGCGTGGAGACTGAGAGGAAACCGTCAGTGGTGCGGTAGCCGCAAAAGCCGGTACGAGGGTTATCAGGGTCAGGCTGAACACCAAAACCACCGGAATTAAAGTTCTTATAATTCTCTTAATCACCTTTTGCGTTCTCCTTCTTATGAGCGGCATTCCGCTTATTATCAATTAAGAATACAAAGGTGATATCACATTTGGGTTACTTAAACATCGCGCGGTCTCACAAAATCGTAACATACTGGTTTTGTGAGACCGCGACTGTCAGGCCTCTAACTTTGATGAGAAGGTTTCTCTTACGGAAGCGGGGTTGTCAATTTGGCTTTCTGCCTGGACTGGAAAGTTGTGGTTAACGAGCCGAGCCCGAATATCATAACTCCCAGCCATATTATCCCGCCGATCACCGGTATCGCGCCGACGATGTAGAGACAGGCCAGCCCCAGCGTGAATAATCCCACCAGGAAGCCGTAAGAATAATTGTCTCTCTTGCGAGATAATATCATCCAACCGATAAGCAACGCCACCGGTATCTGGCAGAGAAAAAGCAAGATGCCCCAGACCACCAACGATATCAGTCCCAGAGGTATTCCGATGATAGTTACCATGACCACCAGGGCTGCCAGGGGTGTGACAATGAGGCACAGACTTCCCCATCCCAGGCTGGGTACCGGGTGATCGTGGATTGAAAACGCCAGGCTTGTGATTTGCCTTCTGGCTATAGAAATTACAAGCAGGCCTATCACGAAAATGGACAGGAAGGCCATTATTCCAAAGAAGAACGCTCCGGCTGCTCCCCTGTGTGCCCATCCGCCTGCTTTTTTGCTGACTGGGATAGTTCTGTCGGCAGTCCCTGTAATTGTTGAGCCGGACTTGATATCCGCTGTGTTGCTGCTGGTATAATTCAAATTGCCCCGGATTTTGGCGCTTTCAGTTAATAGCAGGTTGTTGACTGTTACGCTTACGTTGCCGTTTATTTCGCTGGAGATAGTCAGCTGGTTGGCTCCACCGGTGACGTTGCCTTCAACCCGTCCGTTGATCACCGTAGTATTGGAATAAGTGCTTAAATCTTTGCCTATCACGGCATCTTTGTTGATGATAAGGTCCGACGAGGCTACCATGAGGTCGCGGCCGATATTTCCGCTTACCGAAACTGTTTGGCCGGCTATACGTGCGCCGTTGGTTACATTTCCATTCAATGTGACAGCTTGACCTGCTATAGTGACGCCGCCATTCACGTTGCCGTTGATATGTACGATCTGCCCGGCCGCAAATACATCGCCGTTGACTGTGCCGTCAATGGTAACACTATTTCCTGCAATATATAAATCACCGTTGACTACTTCATCTCTGGCGATTGTGATATCCGTATCGCTGCGGGCTTCGAACGCCAGCGCGGGTGCTGCCGCAGCCAGTAATATCAGTACCGCCAATAAAATACTGCCTGAAAACCTGAACGATTTTTTAATCATTTTCAACCTTCCACGTTTATTAAGCATCGGGTTTTTGAAATTGTTACTGTGTGTAAATATTTTTCACACAGACTTTTTCGTTTCTCTTTTATTATAGCTGTTATTGTGGAACAATTGGAAAAGATTATTAAAGATGTTCCAGGTTTGAGCAGAGGCTGGTCAATTTGCTCTCGAATGTTGGGTGAAAAGTGAACTGGGTAAAGACAACAAATTCAGCTTCACGATACCCTGAAGTAGTCGAAGCTAGAGGCTGGTTGATGTTAATTGTTGATAAGCCCCGCTTGAGGCGGGGACACTGTACCGGGGTTCCCTTGAAAATACCGGACGATATTTCTGTCAGTGAATTTTACGCTCATCGTACCAGTTAAACCATGTTTCTATCAGCGATGCGTCTTCCTGGTTGCAACCGGGCCCGCGGTAGGCCAGGAAACCGGGCAGTTTGCTGCATTCTATTGTGGATTTTTTATTGTCGATAATGCCCACGACTACGGTGTTGTGTTTCTGTTCAGCCTCGTTGAATTGCCTTTTAAGGGCCCAGCAAATCAGGGGTTTGACGATGTACCTGGGCAGCGGTACCAGGTCTGAGTTAAACCGGTCCGGCTCAGCGGCGAAGACCGCCGTCCATCCCTGGGCCGGGATGATCTGGTTTATCTCTTTTTCTGTTTCAACCGCGGCTGAACTTAGCGCGTTGATAAGCGTTGATGCCACTGGGTCGCGCTCAACAGCGGTGGACAGGTTGTTTTGAGCGGTTCTGATCACTAGCGCCTGGCTGGCTCCGATGTCTTTAAGCCCGTCTAATACACCCAGGTTCAGATGCTCCAGCATAAGTCTCCGGGTAGCTTCTGATAATTTTTCGTGTGGTCTGTCAGTCATCATTTAATTTATCGTCTCTATCCTTGTTTAATTGAAGTCAATTTCTTACCCTTGCCTGGATTAGAATACTGCATTGACTTCACAAAAAAGTTACAACAATCCCAATTTATCTAACAATGCGCTAACAATTGTGGTATATTCAGACTGTTGAGTTTGTGCCACGCCTCATGATATTATAAAGCATTTTTGGTAAAACAAGAAAACTCGGGCTTTATGCCGGTTTGCGGCATTAAAGAGGTTTCCGGTCGGCTTGTTGATTCACTTCTCAAACACGTACAGCCTGTACCATAATCAGTGGTTTCACGGGCAGAATAACTTTTGGTATATCCTGAAGAGCCTTTTTCTGCCGGGGTAGCCGCTCAACGGCCAGGGGAAACAGGTCAACCGGAAAGCAATTTTATGGAACTGGTGTGAGATTGGCTACTTGTGTACTGAGATAGTTTACGGAGTCTTGCAAAGAGGCCACTGTATTTTGCAATGAGGTGACTGTGCTTTGATAAGCCGTCAGGCTACTTTGCAGTGAGGCCAATTGGGTACTCCCAGAAGTTGCCAGACTTTGCAGCGCGAGTATCTGTGTATCGTAACTGGTTGAACCGGATTGTATGTCCTGGACTTTCGTTGAAATAGAACTCATCTGGCTGTTCAATTGGATTATTTGAGAATTGGCATTGGCCAGGTTATTTTGCAGCACCAAGATCTGGGTGTTGGAAGTAGCGGTCTGGGTTTTTAATGCGGCTACCACTGCATCGAATGAGGTCAGGTTATCTTTTAATCCGGCTATCTGGGCACTTGTTGCGGCTATCTGGCTCTGAAGCAAGGAGATGTCCTTGCTGTTGGCGTTGATAATATTGCCGCTGGCAGCTATGTCTTTGGTGTTGGCGGCGATTTTTTCAGTATTGATGGTAATATTTGAGTTTGCGCGTGTTGACTGAACGGCCAGAAAAACAATTCCGGTTATCATTGCCACCAGGATAATGCCTACTCCTAAGCCTACTCGCATGTCGTCTCCAAAATTAATTCTATCATTTCAATCAAACGTTGTTGCAGCGCATTATAGCAGCGGATTGTTAAGAATATGTTAGCATTTTATATCCATCCGGTTTGATAAATCAAGCCGGTTTTCCTTTTACCTGGGGTAATCAGGCAATATAACCAGGTTTTAGTATATCTACAAGCTGACATTTTCTGCTACTGCAAAACCTTATATTACCCTGGTCTGCGTGCAATTCAGAATAGAATTATTTTCCCATTCATGGTTACCCCTTTAACCCTGTCTTTTTATGGATTACGAAACGAGTTTAAAAATAGTTTAAAAATAGGTATTGACATCGAGCGTGAAACGGTTTATCGTTAATAATTAAAAAATGGAGGTGTACTGATGCAAGGGTATTGTGTTAAATGCAAAGCCAAGAAAGAAATGAAAAGTGCCAAGCCTATTATCATGAAGAACGGAAGACCGGCCACTCAGGGCATCTGCCCTACATGTGCTACCAAGATGTTCCGGATCGGTAAAGCCAAGTAGCATTAAACCCGACCAGCCTCGTTATGCACTTTATTCAGTCCATAAAAAGGAGCCCGCGGCGTAAGCAGCGGGCTCCTTTGGTTTAAAGGTTAAAATAGCAACGTTATGCTATTTTGGGGTGCCTGAAGCAGAAGTGTCCTGTGCTCTGATGGTGATGGTGTTGGCACTGATATTGCCTGTAGTGGAGTCTGGAGTGCCTGTTGCCATCAATGACTGGCCAACTTGAAGGTCTGATACAGAGCCGGTTACAGTTTTCTGGTAGGTAGTGCTGGAACTAACCGTCACAATTATTTCTTGTCCTGCCTGCCCACTGGTCATAGTAAGGGTGTTCCCGTCGATCTTCGTGAGTGTACCGGGAGTCCCTCCCCCTGGGGCGCCGCCAGGGCCGCCGCCATTTCGGGCGCCTTGAGCGCCGCCTCCGCCGCCACCACCGCCTCCGCCTCCACCGCCAGTTCTGGTTCCGCCACCGCCGCCACCGCCACCAGATCGGGCACCTTGAGTGCCGTTGTCAGATTGGGTACCCGGTGCGCCGCCACCTGGAGCACCACCGGGGCCACCGCCGGGACCACCACCGGGACCACCGCCGGGACCGCCGCCCTGGTTAGCGCCACCACCGGCTGGTGGAATACCGCGGGCATTCTGGTCCTGAGGCCTGATTATGATAGCAGTCGCGGCAATTTTGCCGCTGGCGTCGGCTGTGCCTGTCACTGTTACAAATTGACCACTCTGCAAGTCAGCCAGACTGCCAGCCACGGTTTTCAGGATGTTCGTATTGGTAGAGATATTCACAATAGTTGACTGGCCTTGCTGGGAATCTAAGGTAAGTGTATTACCGTCAAGTTTGGAAAGAGTGCCGTTTGCGCCTCCTCCCGGCCTGACGGCAGAACCGTTAGCGCCTGGTAATGATGGTGGAGTACTGGCGCCGGGTTGGGCAGTTGGAGATGGTGAAGGAGTTGGAGTTGGAGTCGGAGTCGGAGTTGGAGTTGGCGCCACTGTGCTGGTGCTGGGTTGCACAGTTGATGTAACCACCTGGGCCGGGGCCGGTTCGGCGGCGCAGGCGGCCATTGTGATAACCAGGGAAGTTGTTACAGCAGTGGTTGCCAGGAAAGGCCAAAAACGTTTCAGGTTAACCGTCATAAGAACATACCTCCAATTATTTGTGGCTTTAATAATAACAGAAGAATATTAATATAATATTAAGATGAAAAGCTGAAATAGGGCACTATATTGAAAACGGCTCAAGTAAAAAATATCAGATATTGTTCCAGGATTGACTTAAAAGTTGAGAGGCGTTAGGATAAGCTCAGATTGAATTGTTTTTATTAAACGCAGTCCCTAACCGGGGAATCTTGACTATCGGATATTGAATAGCGTGACGAAAATTTGTATTGTAGGTCCCTCAAAAAAATATTTCAGTGGGATAAGCGCTTATACTATTTGCCTGACCAATGCCCTCTCGGTAACTAATAACGTTTCAGCGGTGTTGTTACGGAATTTGCTGCCGCGGTTTCTTTATCCAGGAAACAAAAATGTGGGCAGACAGGACTTTGCGATAGGGTTCTCTCCGGAAATCAAAGTCTTCGATGGCATGGATTGGAATTCTCCTCTAAGCTGGATCAAGGCCTACCGATTTTTAAAAAGAGAAAAACCGGATGTCATCATTATGGCATGGTGGACCTCGGCGGTAGCCCATATGGAGTTTTTTTTGGCGCAGGCCAATTCATTAAGCATTAAAGCCAAATTGGTCCTGGAGATGCATGAAATAGTCGATCCTCTGGAAGCCGGCAAGCTGCCTCTGCGTCTGTATTCCAGGATTATGGGCAAGTTAATTATGAACAGAGCCTCAGCGTTTGTGGTACATTCAGACACGGTAAGCAATCAAGCAATAGAAGCCTATTCTCTTAAGAAAGAACAGGTTTTTATTATTCCGCATGGTGTTTATGACAGTTATTTTCATGGGTACACCCAAGAGTCAGCCCGCAAAGAACTGGGAATCAAAGAGGAATTTGTAGTGCTTAACTTCGGTATGATAAGAAAGTATAAAGGCGTGCCCTGCCTGATAAGGGCCTTTGAAAAGCTACCCACGGAAATAGCCTTAAAATCCAGGCTGGTCATTGCCGGTGAGAATTGGGGAGATGAAGAAGGGTTGGACGATCTGATAAAAGCTTCTCCGTATAGTAAACAAATCACCTTTCAAGCCGAGTTTGTACCAGATTCTGCTGTTGCTAAATATTTCTCCGCTGCGGATGTAGTGGTGCTCCCTTATCTCAGGAGCGCAGGAAGCGGTGTAGCCAGTCTGGCCATGGGTTATGGGAAACCTATTATTATCAGCGATCTTGAGAATATCAAGGAATCGTTACAGGAATATAAGGGAACAATGCTGGTTCCCAAAGGGGACGAATCATCCATTGCGGAAAAGATAACAGAATTATTTGCTCAGCATAAAGCGGGAAAAAGTATATCTTATGCTGTCCCCAATGTGTGCGGTTGGGAAAATGTTTCCGACCTGTTCCAGCAGTTAATCAGGCAGATTAGTAAAATTGCTGAATAATCAGGATCAGGTTTACGCGTTGATGTAACTGTGATCCTTTAAATCTGTTTGTTATTCAATAATCCAAAAAATAATGGATGTCGTAGAGTGAATTTAGAAATATTATTTACATAAAGGACCTGTTAAAAATGATTGAGGCACTTAAGAAAGTTCATTTTCGCATCCGCTACATAAAAAATATATTTACATCG
>CAITCX010000008.1 GCA_903890885.1 uncultured Dehalococcoidia bacterium | reverse complement strand
TGAGCTATATCCATTTAGGGCAGCCTGCCACTACTCTTTCGGGCGGTGAAGCTCAAAGAGTTAAACTGGCAACCGAGCTTTCTCGGCGTTCTACAGGCAGAACACTTTACATTCTGGATGAACCGACTACCGGACTGTCTTTTGAAGATGTTGCTGCTTTATTAAGGGTCTTACAGAGATTAGCCGATGCCGGTAACAGTGTGGTCGTTATCGAACATAATCTGGATGTTATCAAGAACGCTGATTATATCATTGATCTAGGTCCCGGAGCAGGCGACAGCGGTGGATATATTATTGCCACGGGTACTCCAGAGGAGGTAGCTAAACAGACCGGCTCGGCTACTGGGCAATACCTGGCCCGTTCATTTGCAGCTTCAGCATCAAGACGTTAACGATATTCCCCTCTGCTGTTCCGAGTCGGCTATCATCACAACTGCTATCGAAAATATAAAATTCGATATCGGCGTGGCAGTCGGACCGATAACTCTAAAATTAGCCTTAATTTAGAAAAACCGTGGAGCCTTCAGAGGTTTTCACTACCTCGATTTGTAATGGAAAGGCATCTTTAAAGTCCGTTATATGGGTGATTACCAGGATTTTTTCAAAATCGTCCTGGATAGAGGTGATGGCATCTTTGATTTTCTCAATCCCGTTTCCATCTTGAGTCCCGAAACCTTCGTCAATAATTAAAGTGGGCAGCGGAGCACCAGCGCGGCGGGCCAGCAACTTAGATAGAGCGATGCGTATGGCAAAATCAATGCGAAAGGCCTCGCCGCCGCTGAACATTTCATAATTACGTGTCCCAAGTTCATCCGAAATATTGATATCCAGCGTCTCTTGAACATCGCCTTTTTTAGTCTCACGCTGGGTTTCGATTTTAATATGCATACGGTTATCTGTCATGCGGGCTAAGAGACGGTTGGCCTCTGACTCAATCTCAGGTATAGCCATCTCGATCAACATAGCCTGTAGGCCTTTCTTGCCGAAAGCCTGTACCAGGTCTTTGAATATCTTTTCTTGTTTAACCGCCTGGGTTAGCTGGCCAAGTTTTTCTTTCTGCCGTTTTTCCAGATCGTCCAGTCGGTCCAACCTGGCTTTAGCTCCCCCTACCGCCTCTCGGATGCGTTTCTGCTCTGAAAGTTGGATCTGATGCTGGTTCTCTGCCTTCTGCAGATCTACGTCTACCTTGGATACCGTATTCAATTCCACAACTAATGCTTGCCTGCGCCGGTTATCGTTTTCAATTTTTTCTCTCAATTCTTCAACTGTCCGGCTGGCCTGTTCTTCGCTGGCTTTCTCTTGTTGAATCAAACGCACAGCTTCTTCCAATTTGCGCATTGACGTTTCATTCTTCTCCAGTTCGATTGCCAGCAGCCTTATCTGCTCATGGCTTTGGGGTTCATAAACCAGTTCCGCAATTTCCTTTTCTAGCTTTGAGAGAAATGCCTGTTCAGTGGTCGCAAAATCCCGGGATGTCAACCTGTGCTCGATTTCTTCAAGACTTTTTCTTTCTTGTAGGAGTCTTATCTCAGCCTCCGTGGCATCAGTTACAGCCTTACCCAGGTGTCCCTGTTTAGTCTGTGCGGACTCCCTTGCCTGTTTCAATTTAGATTCAAAAAGCAGTAGTTCTCTTTCAAGAGCAGGCAACTCAGATTCTATGGTTTTAATTTCGGTTGAAAATATTCGCAATGTTTCAGTCATTTCGCTTTGCTGGGTTTTATATTTGGCTTCGATGCGTTTCTGTCCGTCCGATCCCAATTCGGATTCGCACAGAGGGCAGATGGCATCTTCGTGTTGGGAAAGCATCTTTAGTTTGTCTTCTACTACCCTGATTTCTGTTTTCAGGCGGATCTGTTCCGACTCCAACCAGTGTAAACGGATTTGAATCTGCTGACTTTTCAGACGTTTTAACTGGTTCTGTGCCTCTGCTTGTTCTACTTTAATAAAATATGTTTCCAGTTCTTTTAGTTGTTCGTTTAAGGCTGGTAGTTTCCCGACTGACGCATCCAACTCACGAATGCGGTTTTCTGTAACGGCATGAGACCTGTTTATTTCTTCCCCAGCCTTGATAATCGTCATTTCCAAGTGGTGTTTGGCCTGTATTAGCCTGTGATATTGTTTAGCTTTTTGGTCAAGTTCCTCTACGAATTTCCGAGTTTCAATGTATTTTTGGTGGCCTTGCTCGATACTTTCACGCTGTGTTAGAAGCTGCTCATACCCTTGTACAAGGCTGCGGCATTTTATTGCCTGCTCTGCCCACAAATCATAATTTCGCTCAATGTCCTGGGTATGCCTGGCTAGCTCTATTAGCTGTGCCTTTTTATTTTCCAAAATTTCCTTGTCTTTGCGAAGAAGTGTCAACTGAGCTTCAAATATCGCAGTCCGGGAGTCGGCTTGTTTTAAATCCTTCTCGGCTATGTCATATTCCGCTTGATATTCAGGGCGTCGAACTAGTTCTTCCTGCATTCCGCCCAGCACAAACTGAATTTGGGTTATAGTGTTTTGCTGTTCCCTGGAAAGTGTTTTGGCTCTTTCTTCCAATTCGTCAAATACTGTCAATTGCAGGATATTGCATAACACCTGTTTGCGCTCACCAGCGCGCTTGCGGGTGAATTCGTTGGCATGACCTTGCCTGAGAAAGGCACTATTGACGAAAGTTTCGTAGTCCATGTGAAGAACCTGTATGATTCTTTGCTGCGTCTGGCTGACTGTGTCTCCTGTCAGTACTTTCATGCCATCAGGAGAGGAAAGTCGGAATTCAACAACAGTTGTTCCTGAAGTTTTTTGGTTTTTGGGTTTTGCATGTTTGCGCACGATCTCGTACTTTTGTCCGTTGACTTCAAACTCAAAAATAACCTGCGTTTCCATCTGCCCAGTGTGTACCAGTTCATCGTCGCTAGCCGCCCGGCTCTGTCCCCAAAGAGCCCAGGTGATAGCATCTACTAACGTTGATTTACCGTGTCCATTGTTGCCGCTTATACAAGCCGTGTGAATGCTCTCAAAGTTGATAGTCGACACATTACGGTAACACATGAAGTTGCTTAAAGTCAGCTTGATAGGAATCATATTTTCAGCCCTTTCTGAGATTTGAGGTCTTGGGATTATTTTAACACAGTAGTGTTACCACTTGGAAAATGGTATAAATATGAGTGAAGCTATCGACTGTGATTCCCGTTGAAAAAACTGGCATCTTGCTGTGAAAGGCTATTATAAAAACTACGAAAAATGGTTTATAATAGGTGTGAGTCTGGAGAGGAATGGTACCTTTGTTGAAAAGCCGTAAGGGCTAAAAAATATAATATTTTTAAGGAGTAATGATGGGAACCGCTATTGATTTTAAGAAACAGATGACCGAGACAGTTTACATTAACATTCCTGGGCCGGGAGAACCGACCCCTGGTATGAGCGGAGGCGAGTTGCTGCATGGTTTTCTGGCCGAATTGAAGAAGATGGAAGACCCCGCTTCCAAGCAGTGGTTTGAGGACCTCTGCGCTAAATGGAATGTCCATTACCGTGTCGAAAGAACCTAAATTTTAGTAAAACGGAAATAAAATGAAAAAACGAATAGCAGCCATTGATATTGGTACTACTAAGGTTTGTACAATAATGGGTGTTTTGGACAGTACCTCCGGGTTGAGAGTCTTGGGCGTAGGTATTGCTCCTTCTCATGGAATTGAGAAAGCCCTTGTTGCTGATGCAGCCAAGGCTAAGGAGTCCATTCTTGCGTCCATTAAAAAAGCTGAACAAATGGCCGGTTACCGGCTGGAGTCTGCATATGTTGGTGTGACCGGTCGGCATATTTCCTCTATGAATAGCAAAGGTGTTGTAGCTATTTCTCGTCCTGACACTAAGGTGAGAGCGGAGGATTTGAAACGAGGTCTGGATGTGGCTTTAAATGTTCAGATATCCGGAGAACAGAAAATATTGCACGTAATTCCGCGTTCTTACCGGTTGGATGGACATGAAGTTAAAAACCCGGTTGGAATGAATGGTTCTGAATTGGAAGTTGAGGTTCATGTTATTACTGCCTCTACCTCTTCCGTGCAAAACCTGACCAAGATTATTAAAGGACTCAATGTCAACATCGAAGACCTTATTTTGGAACCGCTGGCTTCTGCTGAAGCTGCACTGGCTGAAGAAGAAAAGCTGGCTGGTGTCCTGGTCGCCGATATTGGCGGTGGTACTACCGATATCGCAATAATAAAAGATGGCAGCATTTATCATTCCGCTGTTATTCCTGCTGCGGGCAATCAAATTACCAGCGATCTAGTATCTGGGTTAGGCTTAAATTTCGAGCTAGCCGAGGAAATGAAGAAGAAGTACGGTACTCTCGTTCCCGCTGGTGAGAATACAGATCAGGACAAAACGGTCGGTGATAATGGGCAACACGTTAACTTCACTGACCTTTGTGATATCATGCAGGCCAGGGTAGAAGAAATAATCCGTCTCATTATTCTGGATATTCCAGGCGAGAAAGCCGCCGGACTTATTCCAGCCGGTATAGTATTAACCGGTGGTTGTGCCAATATACCAGGCATAGCCCAATTGGCTGAGAAGCTGACTAAAATGCCAGTTAGAATTGGCTCTCCCATCACACTTAGCGGCGTTTCAATAGATGCCCTTAGTAATCCGGCTTATGCTACAAGTGTTGGCCTGATTCTTTACAGTATGAAGAACAAGGGAACGTCTAACTGGTTCTCCAAGCGTAAAGGTTTTAGAGGTTTCCTTGACCAGTTATTGGCCATTTTCAAATAATAACAGTTTCAACGGTCAACTAATAAAAGAAAAATAGGGCAAGATAATTTGAGATCTTGCCCTATTTTATTGTGCTAAAACCTATTTGTCCACCAACTTCTGCTTAAACATAATGCTTTAAGAAATCGCCCATAATCTAGCTTTCCTCGCCACCTTTCTAATACAGTATCCGCTAGATTATGGTCTACCTACCGGTATGTGTTTACCTGCGCTGCGCTGCATTTATTATCTACCCAAATCTCCATAGGTCCTCTTATTGTTTAGTTATCCTGAGTATTGCTCAATCGGCCTGGGGCTATTAGGAAGCTATATTGTGATTGAATTGTGATGTAAACTAGCCTTTCTTTACCTTGTTGTGAGCCTCCAAGCCTATTATGAGTCAATAAGCATTTGAACAGAGACGTAAAACCTTTAAACAAACTGGCAAGGAGCTTAAATGAACCGTCCAAAAGTCTTAATAGTTAACGATGAAGCAGCCATAAGAGACTTTTTTCATTTTAACCTTCAAAGGAGAGGCTATGAAGTTACCGATACCCTTGGTACTCCTGAAGTTATGGCTTTAGTAGAGAACGAAGATCCGGATTTGGTCATATTGGACTTGATGGTCAGGGGTGTGGATGGATTCGGCCTCTGCAGGCGGATTTGCCAGTCTACCCGAAGTTCTGTTATCGCCTTTAATATGCGGGGTGGGGAAAGCGACCTTCTAAGATGCCTGGAAATTGGAGTTGACGATTATTTGGGTAAACCCATTGGAGTAGATGAATTAATGGCCAGGGTTAGGGCTGTATTGCGCAATAAAGGCTCTGTGAGGGCGTACGAAGCTGAGACATTAGCATTGGGTGGTGAAGCGAGATGAGCTTTAGTATCAAGGACCGGAAAATACATCCTTATTATCAGAAAAACGCAAAGGTGCGTATTACTTCTACGGTAAGGGCCATTTAAAAAAGCCAGCGGTGGTGTAGGAAAAAAAGTACTATACATGGAGAAAGAAGCTATGAACACTACTATATTCCTTGAATACTCTACCAGATTCTCTCTAGTAGAAAGCTGGGAACACTCTTACGCCACATGGATGGACAGACCC
>CAITCX010000007.1 GCA_903890885.1 uncultured Dehalococcoidia bacterium | reverse complement strand
CCTGAGATTTTTAAATTTGCGGATAGCCTCCTTGGCCTGAGTTTTACAGTCCGTCCGCGGCTTTCCCAGACTGATCAACAGCTCAACTATCTCATAGTCCTGAAAGCCATCCAGACCGGATTTCAAGAACCTTTCCCTTAACCGTTTGCGGTGTCCCTGCGCGTCTTCTTTAACTTCCACCAATAACGCCTCTTAAACTTTTTCAGTCATTATATTATCCAGACCTACTACTTGCCCCAAACGCTTTTTAAGGTCAGGCGAAACATCGGTATATAGTCCGCCTATTTTCATGTTGGTGATGTGTTCCGAATTAACGATACGCAGATGAACCTCATCCTTGCCCCTATATTCCTTGATTATTTCTAAAGCTTTATTATATACCTCAATGTCTTTCTGTTCATCAGCTGTTTCCTGCATAGTCACGATGAGTTTATATAATCCATTCGGTTGGACATTGTTTTTCCCGTTATTAACGAGGTTGTTGTGGCTTTTACCGTTATCAGAACCGCTGGATCCTGGCTTCTCAACCAGCAGGCGGGTCGGTTTTGAGGCGGCATCCGGATTATAGATTTCTACCGCATCGCAGGTAAACTGAACCCTTTCCTCTTTAATTTTTACTTTGCCTTCAACCCGTAAAAAGTTACCGTCTTTCCAGAGGTCTTTAGTATCTTCATAAGTGCGCGGCCAAACCATCACCTCCAGGTTGGCTACATCATCGGCAATTGCGGCACTGCAGAAAACCCGGTGGTCTTTAGTACTGAGTTCATGAACAGAATCCACCATGCCTACCAGCACCAGGCTTTGTCCTTCCATTTCAGCGTTCACCTGAGATGGTAAAATGGTGTTTTCGGTATCGATCAATTTGGAATAGCGGGCAAAAGGGTGCTCGGAAAGATATACACCCATTAATTCCTTTTCCCAGGCTAACTTATCTTTTAACTCTATTTCTTCTCCGGCCAGTTCAAGGCTGGGCATAGGCACAGATGCAGACTGGCCAAAAAGATCAAACATGGTAGACTGGCCGCTGTTGCGTAATTGTTGCTCGGTTTGAACCATAGAGAGAAGGCGTTCAACACTGTTCAATAAAGCTCCGCGGTCAGCTAAACAGTCCAGCGCTCCGACTTTAACCAGACTTTCCAGCACTCTCCGATTAGCGCTCTGCCCATCTAACCTCCGACAAAAATCTTCAATAGACTTAAAGACACCGTTCTGAGTCCTTTCTACGATGATGGGATCAATAGCGCCCTTGCCCACATTTTTAACTGCAGCCAGACCGAAGCGAATGGCGGGTTTTTCGCTATCACCCCGGTTTTCGATACTAAAATCGGCCTGACTGTAATTAATATCAGGAGGGAGAACAGTGATACCTAATCGCCGCGCCTCAGAAATAGCAGCGCTGATCTTCTCCTGGACATCTATGTTAGTCTGCAAAAAGGCCGTAATATATTCAGATGGATAATTAGCTTTCAAGTATGCCGTTTGATAGGCAATCAGGGCATAGCTTACGCTGTGGGCTTTGTTAAAAGCGTAGCCGGCGAAAGGTTCTATCAACGCAAAAATAGTGTTCGCAATTTCCTCGGAATAACCCAGTTTAATCGCGCCGTTGATAAAATTGTTCTTTTCTTTTTGCATAACTTCAGGGATCTTTTTCCCCATAGCTTTGCGGAAGATATCCGCTTGCCCCAGACTGTAACCAGCGAACTCGCGTACGATAAACAATACCTGGTCTTGATAAACAATGACGCCATAGGTCTCTTCGAGAATCTTTTCCAGGGCCGGATGGGGATAGCGGATCGGCTCTAGTCCCTGTTTGGACTTAATAAAAGTGGGAATGTGTTCCATGGGGCCAGGACGATATAAAGCCACCATGGCAGCAATATCGCTGAAGCAGGTGGGCTTAAGTTCCTTGATATAGCGACGCATGCCTGAGCTTTCCAACTGGAAGACACCGGTGGTTTCACCCGAGGCCAGCAAATCGAAGGTCTTTTTATCATCCATGGGTAGTTTGTAAATATCCAGGTCTATTCCACAGTTAGCATGGATAATCTCTTTGGCCTTAGCCAGAATGGTCAGATTAGCCAGACCTAAAAAGTCCATCTTGAGCAATCCAATCTTGGCGATATTTTCCATGGCATACTGGGTCATTACCAGGCCTGAAGCCTCGCCCTTGGAAACCTGCTGCAGAGGAACAAATCTGGTCAGGGGCTCTTTAGCAATTACGATACCAGCGGCATGGGTGCTGGCATGCCTGGCGATACCCTCTACCCGCCGGGCGGAATCGATCAATTTCTTGATTAGCGGATCCTGATATATGTCTTTTAATTCGCCTACTTCTTCCAGGGCTTTGTCCAGCGTAACGCCTGTTCCTAATGGGATCAGGCGGGCCACCCGATCCACATCGCTGTAAGCCATACCCAACGCACGCCCGATGTCCCGCAAGGCCGCCCTGGCGCCCAATGTACCGAAGGTGATGATCTGAGCCACATGGTCTGCCCCATATTTATTCGAGACGTAGTCGATTACTTCCTGCCGGCGGTAGTCTTCGAAATCTGAATCAATATCAGGCATTTCCTTACGTTCAATATTGAGGAAGCGCTCGAAAACCAGCTTGTGTTCCACCGGATCAAGGGGTGTGATACCCAGACAATGCAGCACTATGCTGGCCGCCGCACTACCTCTTACTCCAAAATAAATACCCTTTTTCCTGGCAAAAGAGAGCATATCCCAAACCACCAGAAAGTAATTGGCGAACTGGGTCTTTTCGATAACTTCCAATTCATATTGTAGACGCTGTTCCAATTCAGGGGTAGTTTGCGGGTAATAGATCTTGAAACCATCAGTACAGAGGTCTTTCAAATAGGTCTGGGCGTTCTTTCCGGCCGGCAATTCAATCTCAGGTAAATGCAGCCTGGAAAAATCCAGCTTAAGATCACAGAGGTCAGCGATCTTCTGGGTGTTTTCTAGGGCAAAACAGAAATCCTCGATGTCCTCTGCTGCATATTCGATCTCCTTGACATACCCCTCTGCGACTTCATAGGCTTTGATGATCGTATTGTACTGAACCATCCAGACCAGCTCTTTTGCTTCCTCTTCCAGGAGCCTTTCGTAACCCCTGCGGATTTGGTCCATGACCACCTCGGTCGAATGAACGATCTCATCAAGAGGCAGTTTCCTGGCGGAAACGGCGAAGCCGCAAAATTCTTCGAAGGGGTTTTGGGTCAACCGATCTACGGACTCCGAATTTCCCGGCCGTTCTCTCTTATGATCTGGTACTGTCTTCATGATTTTATGAGTTCACATGAATGCCCGTCTTGCATCACGGAAGCGAGAGGTTGAGGCTGCCTTAATGTTTCTGCCGTTCGAGATCCTTCTTGATCTCCTGGTAGAGAGGGTGGTCTCCTTCCAGAGGCTCAAGCGATTCCCCCTGGAAGATTCTCGAACCCACGGCCAAGGCATCCTTGAGATGATCACTCTGTTCTCGGTATCTCTGTAAGATGACTTTGATAGCCTCCTTCATGAGGTAGATGGAAAAAGGGTCATCTCGCTTCGCCCTTTCCTTCTGAGAGAGAACCTGATCCTTCCATTGAACCCGGTGGGCAAGTGTGAAAGGGATCACGGACTTGATATGTTCGATATCAATCTCTGAATCCTGTAAAAGCCATGCCAATCCCTGAGCATACTGTTTGATCGAAGTGGGCAATCGGTTGGAGGCGCAATTCTTGACTTCGTGACAGAGGTAGCCGGAGTAATGACATCCCTCTTCGCAGTTTTCCACCGACCGTTTCTGCCCGTAATGCTCACAAAATGAGAATTCAGCCAAGACCATCCGCGTAAAGGCACTCGCGTCCAGATCATAGGCCAGGTCTTCCATTTCGGCCCGAATCTGCTCCCGGTCACGCTTCTGAAGGGGCCTAACCCCAAGCGTGTCGTGCACAAATTCACCGAAGCTGTCGCAGAGTTCTTCCATCTTAGCCAATTTCTTGTCATAGGCAATCTTAGATTTAAAGAGGTGATGAAACTCTTTTTCGATCTTGGGGTGCCGAAGAAAATGATCCTTCCGGCTGTTCTTTCCTACCTGAAAGGAGAGATTCGCTCCCGGGTATTTCGATTCAATCATCACGTCGAATCGGTCCACCAAGGGTGCAATGAGGGTGTTGGTCCCCCCATCCTGATAGTTGGCAGTGGCAAACAGACAGTATTCCTCGTTGATGATCATCTCATTCAGGTATTCCCAGTTTCCCCGGTCCACACCGTCGAGAATCATGCTCTGTTTGGTTTCAGGCAGCCGATTGATCTCATCGACGATCTTGGCTGGAATCTGGGTGAAGTTGGTCCACACCACCTCCTCCTCTCCCTGGTTCAATTTCCCGAGGTCTGGGCGGCCAATGATCTTTTCTTCT
>CAITCX010000006.1 GCA_903890885.1 uncultured Dehalococcoidia bacterium | reverse complement strand
TCTCATCTTTGGGTGGAGGAGGGGGAGCAGGCATATTGACTTTATCATCGAAGCGCTCCGGCGCAACGCCGTCCAGGATTTCCAGAAATCTTGAGTAGGCTGCCTCAAAATAGGTCATTAAATCTTTGATATCAGGTACGGTGAAATTGGCTACCTGATCGGCGCTGTAATGAGCTCCGCGGTCGTTCTGGTCTTTCTTAAGCCTGATATACCACTTGTCAGCTTCCCAGAGCGATGGTTTGCCAGAGAGATTGGAGGCGCTGGAGTCCGCCGAGCGGGCAAGGTGGAAGAGTATAAGGGCGATGGAGTTCATGTCCGGTCTGGGGTGCCAATTGATTTCATCGGCAGATAGACCGTCCAGAGTGCGGTTGATGCCGCCTTTGTATTGCTCCAAACCGCCGCGAATTAATTCCTTAATATCCATGATCTGGTTACCCTCCTTACTTTTGGGATTATCATATGAATAGTCTAGCTGAGTTGTATTTTAGGCTGAATAGTAATTAGCGTCAATACGCTGGTTATCTCGCAGGGTATCCCGGGTTTGGCGGGTTATCCAGGCGGGTGATGTTAGATAATACCACCATATCAATTAGGTATAATAACTATTGTGAACGGATCGAAAAACCCCTAACGTAAACGAAAGGGGGGCGAATATGGCAATAGTTACGCGTGTAAAACCGGAAACCATGGGAGAATCTGCCCGGAAAGTCCGCCTGGCACTGCACCTGACTCAACAGGAATTAGCTGCCCTGACAGGAATCTCGCGAGAAGCCGTGTACCAGTTCGAACACAACCTGCCTGTAGTATTAGACGCCAGACGGCGGATCTTGAAAAAGTTGTGGGCCATTAAAACAGCTTCTCATCGAGACTTATTGAGCTAATTAGCCTTAAACTTCCCGGCCTAAGACTCCGGCAATGGATTTGATTTCACCCATGAGACGTTTGAAGTCCGAGGGGGTGAGAGACTGCAGTCCATCTACCAGCGCTTCTTTGGGATTGGGGTGGACCTCAATGAGCAAGCCGTCTGCCCCGGCTGCCACGGCGGCGCGGGCGATAGCCGGGACCAGGGAATAATGCCCGGCAGCATGGCTGGGATCTACGATGACCGGCAGATGGCTGAATCTTTTTATTACCGGGATAGAGGAAATATCCATAGAGAAACGGGTACTGTCCTCAAAGGTACGAATGCCGCGCTCGCAAAGTATGACATTATTATTTCCTCCGGCGAGCAGATAGTCGGCCGCCGTTAACCACTCGGTGACGGTGCTGGCAAGACCCCTTTTCAAGATTACAGGATGTTTGATTTTTCCCAGTTCTGTGAGCAGGGAGAAGTTCTGCATGTTGCGGGCCCCGACCTGCAGGATATCCGCATACCGGGCCACCAGGGCGACCTGGTGGGGATCTACGACTTCAGTGACGACTGGCAACCCGAATTTCCTTTTAACTTCCTGGAGGTATTCAAGGCCGGTCTGTTCCAGTCCCTGGAAGCTGAAGGGCGAACTGCGGGGCTTAAAAGCACCACCTCGCAGAATAACGGCGCCGGCAGCTTTAACGATTTTAGCCGCCTCTTCTAATTGTTTCTGGCTTTCCACCGCGCAGGGTCCGGCCATGATTACCAGTTTATTGCCGCCGATAGATATGTCTCCAACTTTCACAACAGTGTTTCTGGCTTTAAATTCGCGGGAGGCCAGTTTATAGGGTTTCATAATGCGGGTGACATTTTCTACGCCGGGAAGCACCGCAAAGCTATCCGGAGAAATCTGGCCGGTGTTACCGCCGAGGATGGCGATAACGGTCTTATCTGTCCCCAGGTTTAACTGGACGCTAAAGCCCAGTGATTTGGCTTTTAAAACAACATCATCAATCTCAGCCTGAGGCGCGCGCTTGCGCATTTCTACTATCATAACAATCCGGTCTCCTTTTCAAAGATTACATAACTATTATTGAGTATATAATAAATTATGTGGTAAAGCCATCGCCAGAAATAATTAAATATATATCGTAAATTTACATATTGTGAAATTACTATTGACAAAATAGATTATGTTATCTTATAATCTCAGCATAACATTAAAATAAAAAGCTGAGAACAGGAATAGTAGTTTTCCGGCGCAGTTCAGAGAACCGGAGTTGGTGTGAACCGGAGCTGGCGCAGAAAATGAATGGACCTGGGAGCTGCCAACCGAAAGTATTGTAGGCCTGGCCGGAGGGGCACCGTTAGCAAAGCCCAGGGTATCTCTTTAAAGATGTACCTGATCGAGATGGTTAGCCGGGTTTTGGTTTAACCGGTTAACTAAACAGGGTGGCACCGCGAAGTATTCTCTCGCCCCTAAGTGGGTTGAGAGAATTTTTGTTTTCAGGAGGGGATTATGCGCAAACCAGGACGTTTGTGGCCCGAGGGGGCCATATTTTAACAATGTGATATTTAATATGCACTGCTATTAATGAAATAAAGATAGGAGTAAATAAAATGGAACGAACCGTGTTTTTCTTAGACCAGAAAGAGATGCCTACCAGCTGGTATAATATCCTGCCTGACCTGCCGGAGGCATTGCCTCCTTACATCAGTCCAGCCACCGGTAAACTGGTAACGCCCCAGGAGCTCGGCCGTATCTTCCCCATGGAACTGATCAAACAGGAAATGAGCCAGGAGCGTTATATCGAGATACCTGAAGAGATACAGGCTATCTACCGCACCTGGAGGCCCTCCGGTTTGCACCGCGCTTTCCAGCTGGAAAAAGCCTTGAAGACTCCGGCCAGAATTTTCTACAAATATGAAGGCTCCAGTCCCGCCGGCAGCCATAAGCCCAATACAGCCATCCCCCAGGCTTATTACAATATGAAAGAAGGCGTCACCCGCATCGCCACGGAGACCGGCGCAGGGCAGTGGGGCAGCGCACTTTCTTACAGCTGCTCCATGTTCGGCATCGAATGCAAGGTTTATATGGTCAAAGTAAGCTATAACCAGAAACCTTACCGCCGTATTTTGATGGAAACCTGGGGTGCCACCTGCGTACCCAGTCCGAGTACCGACACCAAGGCCGGACGCGACGCATTGGCTAAAGACCCTCAGAGCGGCGGGAGCCTCGGCCTGGCCATCAGTGAAGCCGTGGAAGACGCAGTTACACATGAGAATACCCATTACTCCCTGGGCAGCGTGTTGAACCATGTGCTGCTTCATCAGACCATTATCGGGCTGGAATCCCAGAAACAAATGGAAATGGCCGGCTACTATCCCGATATCGTAATTGGTTGCGTTGGAGGGGGTTCCAACTTCGGCGGTATTGCCATGCCCTTCCTGAAAGATAAAATCTCCGGTAAACACAAGAATATACGCTGCATCGCGGTTGAACCCATGGCCTGTCCTACGCTTACCAAAGGCCACTATGAGTTTGACTACGGTGATGTGGCCGGTATGGCCCCTATCTGTAAAATGTACACTCTAGGGCATAACTTCATGCCCGCCCCTGTGCATGCCGGCGGCCTGCGTTATCACGGCATGTCTCCTCTGGTAAGCCTGCTTTACAAACTTAAGCTGATCGAAGCTAAAGCGGTTTTCCAGAGACCTACATTCGAAGCTGGTGTGCTCTTCGCGCGTACCGAAGGAATTCTCCCTGCTCCGGAAAGCAACCATGCCATTCGCGTGGCAATTGATGAGGCCCTGGCCTGCAAAGCTACAGGTGAAGCCAAGACGATCCTTTTCAACTTAAGCGGACACGGTCACTTCGATCTGGCTTCTTATGAGGAGTATCATTCCGGTCGGCTGCCCGATTACGAGTATCCTGATGAAAAGGTCAAGGAAGCTCTCAAGACCTTGCCTAAAGTCTCTCTCTAGTGCTGTATTAATCCACAGATTGATGAAGCCCCCTGTTCATAAGAGCAGGGGGCTGAGTTTTATGCGT
>CAITCX010000005.1 GCA_903890885.1 uncultured Dehalococcoidia bacterium | reverse complement strand
CGGCCTCTATTTTGGGAACTATGGGCGCCGAGGTCTGTGTAGATGATGAAAAATACCTGGATATGACCACCGCTGTCAGTGGCAGCGGCCCAGCCTACCTTTTCCTGTGGGTAGAAGCCATGACTGAGGCGGCTGTTAAACTGGGCTTTGCCCCCGAAGTCGCTCAGAAGCTGGTTATGCAGACGCTGCTGGGATCGGCCCACCTGCTGCAGAAATCGGGTAAATCTCCGGCCGAGTTACGCCGCATGGTCACCTCACCCGGCGGCACCACTGCCGAAGCCATCGCCACCTTTGAAAAGGGCGGGTTTAAGTCCCTGGTAGATCAGGCGGTCACTGCCGCCTACGAAAAAGCCAGGAAACTGGGGAGCTAAAACCGCCGGAGGGTCCGAGATAACTGCGACCGCCTGGAAACCAACCTTTAAAAAGAATCTCTTTGCATTTGCAGGGTAGTATTTGTTGCAATTTCATTTCAATCAGTAGTAATATAATGGAATTATGAATTGGCTGGATATAGTACTACTGGTTATACTGATTGTCTCCGCAATCGGCGGTTTCGCCAATGGCCTTGTCAAGGAAATATTTTCATTGGTGGGCTTGATATTGGGTGTTGTGCTGGCCGGACGGTTCTACGTGAATCTAGGCGGTGTGCTGGGTTTTCTTCCCGGAGATAATACTCCCCGCATTGCGGCTTTCATTATAATCCTACTGGTTGTACTACTGGCGGCAGCTTTGCTGGGTATTCTCCTGACCAAATTGATAACAGCCATCAAGCTGGGTTGGCTCAACCGGTTGGGTGGAGTGGTGTTAGGAACCTTCCTGGGCGCTATTTTGGCGGCTTCCCTTTTGGCTGTCTGGGTCCAGGTCGCCAGTCCCGGGGATATCGTCTCGAACTCTAAAATAGCGGTAGTGCTGCTGGATAAGCTGCCCTTTATTATGGGATTATTGCCGCCCGAATTTAATTCTATCAGTAATTATTTCCAGTAAACCAGGTTTAACCAATTCAAAAAGGCCGGACGATTTACGCCGGCCTTTTTTCATACCTTGTGTCTGCTAAACCCTGCTTCCGGAAACCCCGGAACAGCCTTTTTTTACCTGAATATTATTTGGGGGTTTTGCCAGGATTCATAGCCTGCCACTTCTTGACAAGCTGCTCTTTGGTCTCTTTGCGGGATTCATCTGGGCCGGGTGCCCCCACCGGGCAAGTCTCGGCACATTTGGACTCGGAGAAAGAACCCACGCACTCGGTGCACTTGGCAGGATCAATTACAAAAGAGGTGTCACCCTCTTTGATTGCTCCATTAGGGCATTCTGATTCACAAGCACCGCAACTGATACAATCGTCACTAATTTTGTAAGCCATTTAAATTACCTCCTGAATTTTATTGTTTTATTGTTAAATAATCGCTCTTTTTTGTCAAATAGATTAACCTTTGCCACCGACAGGCCGGTCGTAATTGCCGATGATCAGTTTAGCGATCGTCAAGCTTTAACCACTTTATGGTAAAGGGCGATACAGCTATCGCCATGTCTCCGCTCTTTAATTAAACTCAAGGGCGGGTAGCT
>CAITCX010000004.1 GCA_903890885.1 uncultured Dehalococcoidia bacterium | reverse complement strand
TATCCCTCCTACTGACCTGTCCAGCAGACTAACAATGGCTGGCATCGAGGTAGCTTCTGTTAAAGAGCAGGGTACAAGTTGGCATAATGTCTCGGTTGGCAAGTTACTGGCAGTCAATCCTCATCCAAAAGCTGATCGCTTAAGACTGGCCACGGTTGATTTAGGAAGTGAGCAGTACACTGTGGTCTGTGGCGCTCCCAATTTAACTGTGGGCGATAATATTTGTTTTGCTACCGTCGGAGCAGAGTTGCTGGATAGCCACTCCGGCCAGATGATGAAATTAAAGCCCGCTAAAATTCGTGGGGTTGAGTCTTTGGGAATGGTTTGTTCAGAGGCTGAACTAGGGCTTTCTCAGAACCATGAAGGCATTCTGGTATTGCCTGCCGACGCTCCTTTAGGCGCGGCTTTGAGTGACTATATGGGTGATGCGGTGATTGACCTGGAGGTCACCCCTAACCGACCAGACTGTTTATCCATAATTGGTATCGCTAGAGAGACAGCTGCTCTGAGCGGCCAAAAAATACACATTGCTGCGGTTGAATATCCTGAGGTTATGCCTTCGGTGGAAAGTAAAATAGCTGTAGAGGTACAAGCACCCGATTTGTGCCCCAGATACTGTGCGAGTATAGTAACCGGAATAAAGATAAAACCTTCGCCTAAATGGCTGCAGGACAGGTTGGTTGCCTGTGGAATGCGACCTATTAATAACATCGTAGATATAAGTAACTATGTGATGTTGGAATATGGCCAGCCCCTGCATATATTTGACTACGATAAAATTATTGGAAAGAAAATTATTGTGCGCCGTGCACTTGAAAATGAAATCATTACGTCACTGGATGGAGTAGAACGGAAGCTGAATTCTAAGATGCTAGTGATTTGTGATGCTGCCAGGGCAGTGGCAGTAGCCGGTGTGATGGGTGGTGCCAACAGCGAAGTTACAGAACAAACTGTAAACGTTCTGGTGGAAGCCGCCAGTTTTAAACCGACCAGTATTTATTTTTCGGGTAATAGTTTGGGTCTGACCAGCGAATCTCGCTATCGGTTCGAAAGGGGCATTTCTCCAGAAATGACTTTACCTGCTCTTAAACGCGCAAATCAATTGCTTTTTGAACTGGGCGAGGGTCAGGTAGCTAACGGTTACATTGATTGTTATCCAGGAAAAACACCTATTATTCCAGTTGAGTTAACCCGTTCCCAGGTGAAGAGTTTATTGGGCATTGATATCAGCCTTGACAGGATCATCGATGTGTTACAATCCCTGGGAATTGAATGTCAAGTTATGTCAGAGGAAAAAATTGAAGTTGTTTCTCCTTACTGGAGAAGCGATATCAAAATTGGGGCTGATCTGATTGAAGAAGTGGCCAGGGTGATAGGGTATGATAAGATTCCCAATACACTGCTGGGTGAACCTCTTCCCCATCTGATGCCAGATCCTATATTTGAATTAAAGAGGGATATCCGCCAGGGGTTGATCTCAAACGGTTTCCTTGAAGTATTGAATTTCTCATTGTTAAGTCTGGAGAGCATTCAAAAATTAGATCCGGATAGAGAACCGGTCACTGAAATACCGATCCGGGTGGCTAATCCTATGACTACAGATATGGAATATTTGCGAACGACGTTCAGGGCCAATTTATTGAATATTTTTGCCGCCAACCGACGTTATGAAACTGGCAGCATTCGTCTGTTTGAATGTGGAAAAGTATATTTAAAGCGGCAGAAAGGCCTACCTGAAGAAAAGGAAACTTTATGTGCTGTTTTGGGCGGGTTACGCTATGCAGAGTCCTGGCAGAACAATGATCAGAAATTGGATTATTACGATGTAAAAGGCCTTGTCGAAGGTTTGCTTCAAAGATTGGGTTTAAATCCTGTTTTCATAAAGGCACAGGATAAGGGTTTGCACGGAAACAAACAGGCTGATATATTTTTAAATAAAACCAGAATCGGGGTCCTGGGGGAAGTTCATCCCAAAGTTGCCTTGGCGTTTGATATCGCTGAACCGGTATATATATTGGAAATCGACGTTAAAGGTCTGGTGCCCCTCGCCATAGCCTCGAAAACCTATAAAGCCGTACCCAGGTTTCCGGCCATCGTTAGAGACATGGCTTTGATTCTGGATACCGGGATTTTACATCAACAGGTTCAGACCTTAATTCAGGGCTTTCCACTGGTGGAACAGGTGGATATTTTTGATGTCTATACAGGTGAGCAACTTGAGACCGGCAAGAAATCACTGGCTTATCGGATCAGTTACCGTTCCAACCAACATACTTTAACAGACGAAGAAGTTAATAATGTTCAACAAAATATTCTTAGCCGGTTAAGTGCTGAATTGGGAGCGGTGCTCCGAAGCTAAACCGGTTTATGACGGGTGGATTTGGGTAGTTGCGGACAGAGGTGAAACTCGACCCTTTTAATCCATTTAGCTTTAAGATGTTGACAATTCAAGTTAGGCTATGATAGACTTAACAGTCGGATTTAGTAGTCCATAATGAGTTTCTGACAGATCGAAATTTGGCTTTCTGTCTGTCTTTAATGGATGAGCTGGGTCTCATCCATTAAAATTTGTGTAAAAATAGGAAGGAAAAAATTGCCTACAATAAATCAGTTAGTTCGCAAAGGACGTAAGAAGGTTACCAAGAGAGTCAAGGCACCTGCGTTGCGGTATACGTTTAACGCTTTGAGGAATAAAACTACAATTCATGCTACTTCTGCTCCTCAGAAGCGCGGCGTTTGCCTGCAGGTAAAGACTATGACTCCGAAGAAGCCTAACTCGGGTCTGCGTAAAATCGCAAGAGTGCGCCTGAGCAACGGTATTCAGGTTACAGCTTACATTCCCGGTGAAGGTCATGATCTACAGGAGCACTCCGTAGTACTGGTTCGCGGTGGACGTGTAAAGGATTTGCCTGGCGTCCGTTATCACATCGTACGGGGCACGCTGGATGCTAGCGGAGTTGACAAACGGCGACAGGGCCGTAGCAAATATGGTAATAAAAAGCCCAAGGCTGAAGCTGCTGGTTAACGTGAGGAGATTGAGATGCCTAGACGTAAAAATGTAGAAAAGAAAGTTAGAGTTCCGGATGCTAAATATAATAATCTGACATTGGCAGAGTTAATTAATAAGATCATGTACTGCGGTAAGAAGAGCACTGCCGAAACTATTATTTACAATGCTTTGAATATTATTCAAGAGAAAGAGAAGAATGATCCCATCTTAACGCTGGAACAAGCTCTCAAGAATTCCACTCCTCTTTTGGAAGTAAAAGCCCGCCGCGTAGGTGGAGCTACATATCAAGTACCTGTCGAAGTGGATGCCGACCGAGGCAGATCATTAGCTATTCGCTGGTTGATCAAATCAACTCGTTCCAGGTCTGGTCGCACTATGGCAGAGAAGTTTGCCTCTGAGTTGTTGGATGCTTCTAAGGGTCAAGGATCGACCGTAAAGAAGAGAGAGGATACTCACAAGATGGCCGAGGCTAACAGGGCTTTCGCTCATTATAGATGGTAAAATGGTTGGTTAAATAGTTTAGTATCTCAGTGAATATAATCAAATCTCAAACAATTGAGTTAAGGATATAACAGTGCCCAGAAGTTTTCCATTAGAATTAATCAGAAATATAGCGATCATAGCTCACATCGATGCAGGTAAAACCACTACTACTGAGCGCATCTTATATTATACCGGGCGCACGTATAAAATAGGTAATGTCGATGAAGGCACTACCGTCATGGATTTTATGCAGCAAGAGCGCGAACGCGGCATAACTATTAAGGCTGCTGCCACCACTACCAGTTGGGGAAAATACAGGGTTAATATAATCGATACTCCAGGACACGTTGATTTTACTGCCGAAGTAGAGCGCAGCTTGAGAGTTCTGGATGGCGGCGTGGTAGTACTGGATGCTGTACAGGGAGTCGAAGCCCAGTCAGAAACAGTATGGCGTCAGGCTGATAAATATCATGTGCCGAGGATTTGTTTTATAAACAAGATGGACCGTACAGGCGCGAATTTCGATCGCACCATTGAGATGATAAAAGATCGATTGATGGCCATTCCTATCGTGGTGCAGTTACCCCTTGGAGCAGAAGAGTATTTCGAAGGTATTATCGATCTTTTAACGGAAAAGGCATGGCGTTTTAGTAATGACCCAGATAAACTACCGGACGAAGTCGCTATTCCTGAGTCCATGATTGAAAAAGTGAAACAAGCCCGGCATGCCATGATCGAAAGGATAGGTGAGTCTGACGATCATATAATGGAAGCCTATTTGGCGGGTGCGGAAATTTCTATTGCCGAAATTAAGGCTGGGCTTAGAAATGTTACGGTGGCCAATAAATGCGTACCGGTTTTATGCGGCAGTTCTCTTAAGAACAAGGGTGTACAAGCCCTTCTCGACGCTGTCGTAGATTATCTGCCTTCCCCTCTGGATATGCCAGTTTTATATGCTATTAACTCTGATAATTCCGAAAAGGTGGCTTGCCCTCCTCAGGATGATTCGCCTTTCATAGCTCTGGCTTTCAAAGTGGTGACCGATCCATATATGGGAAGATTGGTGTATTTAAGAGTGTATTCCGGCACATTAGAAACCGGGGCCACGATTTTAAATTCTACGCGGAACAAAAAAGAACGCATTGGGCGTATCGTTCTAATGCATGCAAATCGGCGAGAAGAGATCAACGATGCCGATACCGGCGGTATTATTGCCATTCTCGGGTTAAAAGAAACCTTTACAGGTGATACTCTCTGCAGTCCTGCCAAACCCATAGTATTAGAAAGCATACGTTTCCCGGAACCGGTGATATCAGTGGCTATAGAGCCTAAGACGCGAGCGGATCAGGAAAAGCTAGGTGAAGCGCTGCGTAAAATGTCTGATGAAGATCCTACTTTTAAAGTTGACTATAACGATGAGACTGCGCAAATGGTAATATCTGGTATGGGCGAGTTGCATCTGGATGTTATTATCAGTCGCATGCTTACAGAGTTTGGCGTAAACGCCAAAGTGGGCAATCCGCAGGTGGCTTACAAAGAGACCATTACCCAAGCGGCAGATGTTGAAGGACGTTTTGTCAGGCAATCTGGTGGTCACGGTCAATTCGGTCATGTCGAGGTACTTTTTGAGCCGTTGGAGCCAGGTAAAGGTTTTGAGTTCGTAGAGGCTATTAAAGGCGGTATTATTCCCAGAAAATTCATCGGTCCGACGGAAGCCGGCATAAAAGAAGCTATGCTGGGAGGCTCTTTGGCTGGGTATCCGCTGGTGGACATTAAAGCCACTTTACATGATGGCAGCTACCATGATGTAGATTCTTCAGATCTGGCTTTCAAAATGGCTGGTTCGTTGGCTCTTAAAGAGGGAGCGCGGAAAGGCAAGCCTGTTTTACTTGAGCCTATAATGAAATTGGAAATAATGACCCCCGAGCAGTTTTTAGGGGATATCATAGGTGATTTAAACTCCCGCAGAGGGCATATAGAGAATATAGAGACCCGAAATGCTATGTGTACGATTCATGGGTTTGTACCGCTCGCTTCTACTTTCGGGTATTCTACTGTTATTCGCTCACTTACTCAGGGTAGAGCCAATTACTCAATGGAATTTAACGTTTATCAACAGGTCCCCGGTGCGACAGCCGAGGAAATTGTAAGTAAGGGTAAAGGAAATGGCTAAACATAAAATTCGTATTCGTTTAAAAGGTTATGACCACAAGATTGTGGATCAGTCCGCGGCACAGATTGTGGAGGCCATTGAGCGTAGTGGAGCCGTGGTTTCCGGACCGGTTCCGCTGCCTACGGAGATAGAGAAATTCAGCGTCATCCGTGCATCATTTATCGATAAAGATTCCCAGGAACAGTTTGAGATCAGGACTCACAAGCGTTTGATTGATGTTGTTGAAACAACGTCTAAGACGATTGAGTCTTTGTCTAAGGTCAATCTTCCTTCCGGTGTCTTGGTCGAAATTAAACAATAAATCTAATCAAATAAATTATTGATGGAAGGGCAAAATGCCGGGTATAAATGGTATTTTAGGTAGAAAATTGGGTATGACTCAGGTCTTTACCGAGTCTGGTAAGTGTATAGCGGTTACAGCCATAGAGGCAGGACCCTGCAAGATTACGCAGATTAAGGGGTCAGCTACTGACGGCTACAACGCGGCTCAAATTGGATTCGGTCAGGCCAAAAGACTCAGCGGCCCTGAGAAAGGCCATTTGAAAGAAATGGGCCAATTCAAATATTTGAGAGAGTTCCGCTTAGAAGCTATTGAAGGTTTGAAGACCGGTGATGTCATTGATGCCGGGATGTTCAAAGCCGGAGATATTGTGAATGTTATTGGAATCTCGAAGGGTAAGGGTTTCGCTGGCGTAGTAAAGAGGCATCATTTTAAAGGCGGACCTAAGACTCATGGTCAGTCTGATCGGTTACGTGCACCAGGTGCTATAGGTGCCACCACTTCACCCGGTCGTGTTTGGAAAGGCATGAGAATGGGTGGTCACATGGGTGATGAAAGAGTAACTGTCGGTAATCTATCAGTATATAGCGCGGATGCGACCAGAAATCTGATCTTGATTGATGGAGCTGTACCCGGTGCAAAAAATAGTTTGGTGATAATTGAAAAATCACACAAAGGGGGCTAAAAAGTGGAAGTCCCAGTTTATAACATAAGTGGAGAAATAGTTAAAAACATTGTAGTTAACGATGCAGTTTTTGCTGTGCCGTTCAATGAAGCAGTGGTGCACCAGGCGATGGTCAAACAGAGGGCGGATGCACGTCAGGGCACATCTGATACCAAGGGACGGGGTGAAGTGGCTGGAAGTGGTAAAAAGATGTATGCTCAGAAACATACAGGTGAGGCCAGAGTTGGTGACAAGCGTTCGCCTACAAGAGTTCATGGAGGCGTTGCTTTTGGTCCTCATCCCAGGGATTATTCCAAAGCCATGCCTAAGAAAATGAGACAACTAGCTTTACGCTGCCTGATATCTTCTAAGGTTACTGAAGGCGGATTGAAAGTTGTTGAGCAGCTTGCATTTGAAGCTCCCAAAACCAAGAAAATGGTGGAAGCTCTGGATGCTCTGAAAATAAGTTCGAAGACTTTGATTGTCACTGGTGTTGCGGAAGCGAACGTGGTGAAATCAGCTAGAAATATTCCAGGAATCAAAACTTTACCAGCTCATATATTAAATGTGGTTGACCTACTTACCTATGACACTCTGGTAATGACCGAAGATGCAGTTCGCAAAACAGAGCAGATCTGGGGAGAGGGGTTGTCTCAGGAGGGAAGCAGTGCAGCTATTTGAGGTAATTAGACGTCCTCTGGTAACTGAAAAAAATACTGCCCTGCAAGTTCAGGGAAAATATGCCTTTGAAGTAGCCAGAGAGGCCAATAAAAATCAGGTCAAAGAGGCGGTTGAGAAGTCTTTTAAGGTTAGCGTGACCGCTGTTAACATGATATCTGTCAGGGGCAGAGAACGCAGAGTTGGCCGGAGAATGGTAACCGGCAGTTCCTGGAAAAAAGCGGTTGTTACTCTCAAGACTGGTGATAAGATACAGATCTTTGAAGGTGTATAACGGTAAGGAGTAGATCAAATGCCATTAATTAAATTTAAGCCGACTTCACCGGGCAGGCGGAACCAAAGCGGCTATACATTTGAAGAGATTACAAAAAGCGAGCCTGAAAAGGCTTTAACGTCTCCGCATAAAGTAGCAGCCGGACGAAATAATCGGGGTGTTATCACTATCCGCCGTCAGGGTGGAGGTGTTAAGCAAGCGTTGCGCGCCATTGATTTTAAAAGAGATAAGATAGGTGTTCCCGGTACGGTTAACGCTATCGAATATGATCCAAACCGGACGGCTCGCATCGCACTGGTTTATTATGCAGATGGAGAGAAGCGATATATTATTGCACCTGTCGATCTTAAAGTTGGCGATGTAGTAAAGGCCGGTCCAGATGCTGAAGTAAAATCAGGCAACCATTTACCTATGAAGAACATTCCAAGCGGCACAGCTATTCATAATATAGAATTGCTAAAGGGGCAAGGCGGCCAATTGGTAAGAAGTGCCGGTGGTACAGCTCGTTTGATGGTAAAAGAAGGAGATTTCGCTCTCATTCGTTTGCCTTCCAGCGAACTGAGAAAGATCAGTGTTGAATGTTCCGCCACTATAGGCCAGATAGGCAATATCGAACACGGCAATATCAGCCTTGGTAAAGCTGGACGCCGCCGACTTATGGGTTGGAGACCTAAATCCAGAGGTTCCGCCCAGACACCCAGAGACCATCCGCATGGCGGCGGTTCAGGCAAATGCCCTATTGGTATGCCTGGGCCTAAAACCCCCTGGGGCAAACCTGCTTTAGGTTATAAGACTCGTAAGAAGAAATCCTCGGATAAATTAATTGTTAGACGTAGGGAGAAATAATAATGTCAAGGTCGACTAAAAAAGGACCAGCAGTAGATCCGAAATTGATTAAAAAAGTTGAGGCTGTGAATCGTACTGGGCAAAAGACCGTTATCAAGACCTGGTCCAGGTTTTCCACGGTTCTACCGCAGATGGTTGGCTTGACTTTCGGTGTTCACGATGGTCGGCGTCATGTACCGGTACTGATAACTGAGAACATGGTTGGTCATAGACTGGGCGAGTTCGCGCCTACTAGAACATTTAGAGGTCATGGTACTAAGGTTGAGAAGGCTGCGGCTGCTGCTCCCGCCGCTTAGATTAATATCATATCTAATAAGCATTAATAAAAACTAAAAACTAGGTTAGGCATAAAAATGGAAGTTAAAGCAGTGTCTAAAGACACAGGTGTCTCGCCACGCAAGATGCGTTTGATAGTAAACATGGTAAGAGGCAAGAAGGTTGAAGATGCCCTGAATATTTTGAAGTTTGCGCCTACTCCTAATGCTGTTATCGTGGCTAAGACTATAAAAAGTGCATCAGCGAATGCAGAAAATAATTATCAAATGACTCCTTCAGAGTTGAAAATAGTTAAAATTACGGCTGATGAAGCGAGAATGCTCAAAAGGTTTAGACCCCGTGCTCGCGGTAGAGCCAACGAGATTCTAAAGCGTTCAAGTCATATCACAGTCGTAGTTTCAGAGTAGGAGGGATATTTTGGGCCGTAAAGTTCATCCCGTTGGATTTAGAATTGGTACTATCAGAGATTGGCAGAGCAAATGGTATTCCGATCGAAATTACACGGAATATCTTATGGACGATCTGAAGCTTAGAAACGCCATTTTGGCCAAATATGCGGAAGCGGCTATTTCTAAAGTGGATGTTGATCGGCAGGCTAATGAAATCGCTGTTACCTTGCATACTGCGCGCCCAGGCATAGTCATTGGCCGAGGTGGACAACGTGTAGAAGAGATGAGACAGTTTCTTGAGAAACTGGTAGGTAAGAAAGTACGCTTGAATATACAGGAGATCCGCCAGCCAGAGCTGGATGCACAGCTAGTTTCTCGCTCAATAGGTGAACAATTGGAAAGGCGTATCGCTTACCGTCGAGCTATGAAACAAGCTATGTTTCGTACTTTACAGGCAGGCGCCAAAGGTATAAGAATATTATGTTCTGGTAGGCTGGCAGGAGCAGAGATCGCTCGACGCCAGTTGATGCACCAGGGCCGAGTGCCTCTTCATACGATTCGTGCAGATATTGATTATGGATTCAGCGAAGCTCACACTACTATGGGCCGTCTGGGTATAAAGGTTTGGATTTACAAGGGCGATATTTTGCCTGAGAGAAAAGAGACTGAAGTTGCAGGATCTTTGGCTCAGGCTCCGATTGGCGGAGTCAGTGTTGCTGCTCCCGCATCGGCTCCCGTAGTTTCGGAGGTAAAAGATGCTTCAACCAAAGCGAGTTAAATATCGTAAAGTGCAAAAAGGTTCCAGAAGAGGCAAAGCTCATTCTGGTAATACAGTCGTGTTTGGCAATTTCGGCCTTCAAGCTTTAGAGAATTCTTTTATTTCAGATCGGCAGATTGAAGCGGCGAGGCGAGCAATTACTCGTCACATTCATCGCGGTGGTAATGTATGGATACGTATTTTTCCGGACAAGTCGATAACTAAGAAAGCGGCTGAAACTCGTATGGGAAGTGGTAAAGGGTCACCAGATCATTGGGTAGCAGTGGTAAAAGCTGGACGAGTGATGTTTGAGATGGCCGGAGTTGAAGAGGTCGTGGCCAAAGAAGCTATGCGTTTGGCAGCCAATAAACTACCAATCAAGGCTAAGTTTGTTACTAAGGAAACCGGCGCCGCCGTTGGTGCAGTCTAATCCAAGGAGTAGGATTACCGTGAAAATTGAAGAAATGAGACCATTAAGTGTTGAGGAGTTAACTAAGCGTGTGAATGATGCTCATCAAGAGCTATTCAATTTACGTTTCAGGTTATCTACCCGGCAACTGGTGAATCATCGTGAATTACCGAGAGTTAAAAAGGAAATTGCCCGGCTGAATACCATTATTCGCGAGAAGCAAATTAATCCTTAATAAATAAAGTGATTAGCGAATTGGTCAGGTGCTTGCTAATTTCAGGAGAAGCAAAACAATGGCAGGAAAACATAAAGTCAGACAGGGTCGTGTTATTAGCGATAAGATGGCAAAAACGGTAGTGGTGGAAGTTCAGAACACTGAGAAACATCCCCTCTATCATAAAAACATCATCAAGACTGTCAAATATAAGGCTCATGACGAAAACAAAATAAGCAAGGTAGGTGATGTGGTCAATATTATTGAAACCGCTCCTATCTCGCATGACAAAAGATGGCGCGTGGCCGAAGTTGTTGTAAAAGGTGATGTAGTAGAAATCAAACCTACTGAGGTTGTCTGAAATTAATTTGGGGATGGATTATTATGATTCAACATTATACTAGACTTAAAGTGGGAGACAATACAGGGGCACGATCATTGATGTGCATGACTGTGTTGGGTGGAAGCAACAGACAGTATGCGGCCGTCGGAGATATAATAGTTTGCGCTGTTAAGAAAGCTATTCCTAACGGTATGGTTAAGAAAGGCGAAGTTGTCAAAGCCGTAGTAGTGAGATGCGCCAAACCCTATTTGCGCGCCGACGGTTCTCATATCCGGTTTGATGAGAACGCTGCCGTAATATTGGCGGAAGGCAACAATCCTAAGGGCACACGTATATTTGGACCGGTAGCTCGCGAGCTTAGGGAAAAGAATTTTACTAAGATTATATCGCTGGCGCCTGAGGTTTTATAAGAAGGTTGACTATGAAAATCAAGAAAAACGATACGGTACTAGTGATTTCCGGTAAAGACAAAGGGAAGAAAGGCAAGGTTCGCTTCGCTTATCCAGATATACAACGGGTGATGGTTGAAGGCGTTAACATGGTAAAGAAACATGCCAAGGCTAAAGCCCAGGTTAAACAGGCCGGCATTATTGAACGTGAAGCAACTATCGCAGCCGCTGATGTGATGCTGCTATGTGGTAAGTGCAATAAACCCGCCAGAATCGGAATAAGGATATTACAGGATGGCCGTAAAGCAAGATTCTGCCGCGTTTGCGGTGAGGTGGTCGAATAATGTCACAGCTTAAAGAAAAATTTAAAAAAGAAATAGTTCCACAGATGATGGAGCGGATGCAATTCAATAATATTATGCAGGTTCCCCGCCTAGAGAAGATTGTGTTGAATATTGGTCTGGGTGAGGCTATCACCAATGCCAAAGCGCTGGAAGGCGGAGAGACCGATCTGGCTGCTATAGCCGGGCAGCATCCTGTTATAACCCGTTCAAAGAGATCTATCTCCGCTTTTAGACTGAGAGTCGGAATGGCTATCGGCGTCAAAGTAACCTTACGCGGCAAGAGAATGTGGGACTTCTACGAGAAGCTAGTCACAATCACTTTACCACGTGTAAGAGAGTTTTCGGGTGTTCCCCGCAACGCTTTTGACGGACGGGGCAACTATACTCTGGGCTTTAAAGAACAGATTGTTTTTCCTGAGATAGAGTTTGATAAAGTTGATAAAATCCGCGGGTTGGAAGTGGTTATTGTAACAACAGCAAAAACTGACGAAGAGGGGCGAACTCTATTGGAGTTACTTGGTATGCCCTTCGTTAAGGAATAAGGATAGAGAATGGCTAAAACATCTAAAATTGTTAAATCTCAACGACCAGCAAAGTTCAAAGTGCAACAGCATAACCGCTGTTCGATTTGTGGTAGACCTCGCGCTTTTATGCGCAGGTTCGGCATCTGTAGAATCTGCTTTCGTGGGCTAGCTCTCGCTGGCCAGATCCCTGGAGTGAGAAAATCGAGCTGGTAGTTAAAGCTAGCTAAGAGGTGAATTATGATAATATCTGATCAAATTGGAGATATGCTAACTCGTATTCGGAACGCTGGCATGGTTAGGCACGACACCGTAGAAATGCCTACATCCAAAATAAAAGTTGCGGTATTGAGGATTCTAAAAGAAGAAGGATTTATAATTGATTATGAACTGGTTAAAGGCAAACCAGAGCGCCTGATAAAGATCAAGCTTAGATATAAAGAAGATACTAAGTCAATGATAAGCGGCATAGAGCGCGTTAGCAAACCCGGCCTTAGAATTTACACTCAACATAACGAAATACCACGCGTTTACGGTGGCGTAGGTATAGCGATATTGTCTACCCCTAAAGGTGTGATTACCGGGCAGAAAGCTCGCAAGGAAGGGGTTGGTGGAGAAGTTCTTTGCTATGTCTGGTAAATAAGACAGGGAGATATATAAATGTCTAGAATAGGTCGTTTACCCGTAATGGTGCCGTCAGGAGTGACGGTGAATATTAAAAACAATTTGGTGTCGGTAAAAGGTCCCAAAGGCGAAATCAGCCAGTCTTTTGATACTGGAATGACTATAAAGTTTGAAGAAAGCAAGTTGACCGTCAGCCGGGCTAACGATTCCAAGCAAGCCAAAGCTTTGCATGGTCTTACGCGCGCTCTTCTTAATAACATGGTTATCGGCGTTACCAAAGGCTGGGAAAAGAGTTTGGAGATAGTCGGAGTTGGTTTCCGAGCGGAAAAAGCTGGTGAGAAATTGTCAATGCGTCTGGGTTTTTCTCACGCTGTGGAAGTGTCACCGCTGCCAGGTGTGACGTTGAATATTGATGGTCCCACCAAAATTAAAGTGGCTGGTGTTAATAAAGAAGTTGTAGGCGAGATGGCAGCTGAGTTACGCGGTATTCGACCGCCGGATGCTTATAAAGGTAAAGGCATACGATATGCTGGAGAATCAGTACGCATTAAAGCAGGCAAAGCCGGCAAAGCTGTAGGTAAGGGGAAATAATGAAAAGTAATTCAACGAGATCAGCCCGTATTAGAAGACATGAGCGAGTCCGCTCTAAAGTAGAGGGGACTACGGAAAGGCCTAGATTATCCGTTTTTCGCAGTTTGAACCATATCTATGCCCAGGTAATCGATGATGTTAAAGGCGTCACTTTAGCGTCTGCTTCAACCGTTGATCCTGAGATTGTGGGTAGTATGGAAGGAAAAGTAAAGAAATCACAGGCTGAACAGGTAGGACAGACGGTGGCCAAGAGGGCAATGGAAAAAGGTATTGAGTTGGTGGTTTTTGATAGGGGTGGTTATAAATATAGCGGTCGGGTTCAGGCTTTAGCGGAAGCAGCTCGCAAACAAGGATTAAAATTTTAAGAGGTGCTGAGACAGGTGAAAGAAGTAGTAAGTAAAATCGACCCGTCTGGATTAACTTTGAATGATAAGTTGATTTATATTAATCGCGTAGCGAAAGTAGTTAAAGGCGGTAAGCGCATGAGATTTAGTGCACTTACTGTCACCGGCGATGGCCATGGTCATGTTGGCATTGGGATCGGAAAGGCCAATGAAGTCCCCGAAGCTATTAGCAAGGCTGGGGCAGTTGCCAGAAAGAATCTTGTTGAAGTGATTTTAAAAGGTACAACGATTCCGCATGAAATCGAGTTCAAGTATGGGGCGGCCAAAGTTTTACTCAAACCTGCTGCAGCCGGTACCGGTGTTATAGCCGGGGGTAGCGTCAGAGCGGTTCTTGAATCGGCTGGAGTCAAAGATGTATTAACTAAATCTATGGGAAGTTCGAACAGGATAAATGTTGCTAGAGCCACGCTTCTAGCTTTGAAAAGTCTTAGGGATCCTGTAGAGGAACTTGCT
>CAITCX010000003.1 GCA_903890885.1 uncultured Dehalococcoidia bacterium | reverse complement strand
GTCAACCTGTTTTATCGGTACTGGATAAACGTGGCGGGCAAGTGGAAAGCCTGACTGAATATGATGAATTAACCAGTAGGGTAACGATAAACCTCAACTTGAAACCGGGAATCGACCTTGAAACCAGGCACATTCAGGCCAGTCACCACCTGTACAGTCTTCCAGAAATAACAGAATTGATGGAAAAAGCCGGTCTGCAAGTTCGGGCAGTCTTTGGTGACTTCGATTTTAACAAGTTTAGCCGCAATTCGGAAAGAATGGTAATTCTGGGGACGAAATATCAGGAAATTGGCCTTGACCCTCGTGAGGCTGGCAAGGTATAATCAATCTGTCCTCTTTAAACTCTCCTGCTCCTCGGGCTCGTAGCTCAGTGGTAGAGCGGACGGCTCATAACCGTTTGGTCCCAGGTTCGATACCTGGCGAGCCCATTATTTCTTCAGTTAATCGTTTGGTCCCAGGTTCGATATCAGGTCATCCCATTAGTTCTTCAGTTCTCGATGAGTTAGTAGGTCTTAAACAACTGGTGGAAATGCTGCTGGGTAAGGAGGGAAAAAGGAAAATGGACTTAAGGAACAAATCTAACGACGAACTATTCGAACTATATCAGGCTGAGATAATCCTGAAGAACCGCAACATCGATGCCAGGAAAGAATATACCCGGATATTGTTTCACTTAAAAGAATACCTGGGGGAATTCCCGCCATCCGCAGCACTGGCCAAGAATTATCTTTCTCAATTTTCAACTATCAAATCCGCCACTCTTTACAAGTATGCCGCTGTTATCAAGGGCTTCATGAAATGGTATGGAGAACCAATTGATGAAATTAAAATCCGTGTCCCGTCTCCCTTGCCCGATTATATTTCGGATGAAGACATAGACAAGTTAAAAGAAGCCATCAAGAGTGTCAAGAGCCACAAGCAGAATATCCTGCGTAATATATTATTGGTGGACTTTGCTGTCCAGACGGGTTTACGCTGTGCTGAATTAGCTGATTTTAAAATCGATAACATCGATTTCGATCGGGAAATGATAATAGTCCGGGCAGGCAAAGAACAACGGGACCGGGTAGTGCCGCTACTGCCGGCTATGCTAAAGAGGCTTCGGGAATTTATCAGTGGTAAAGCTAAAGGTGAAAGCCTTTTCGAGTTAGATGGCAGCACTATCTCAGGGCTCATTCATAAGTATGCGGTTAAGGCCGGAGTAAATGTGCATATCCACAGCTTAAGGTATAAATTCGGTACCGATCTTAATGAGCGGGTCGTTGATATTCGGACAATACAGACTCTCATGGGACACCAGGATATTGGAACTACGGAGAGGTATATCGCTATCAATAAGACCTCTTTGAGGAATGCCATCGATAGGCTGGGCAAACCGCCTGAATCAGTTGCGAAGCCTGACGTCAATGGTCCGGGCATTCAAGGAACCAATCAGGAAAGCCAGGGTGGCAGAGCCTCCAGTGATAATATTCCTGATAAGGGCCGTCAGGACAGTAACGCTGGAGCCTGGCTTCAGCAGGACCGGCATCAGCAAAATATGCTGAAGATAGTCGAGAGATGGCGCCAGGAATTACCTGTCTCCTGCGCCGACCTGGCTATCTTTGATTTATACAGTCAAGAAACCCTTACGGATTCCAAAACCGGATTGCACAGTTTCTCCAAATCCAGGCCGGGTGAATTTCAAGCCGTTTCCGTGGCCTGGCAGGTGCGGGACGGAGAAAGCATTGATCTTTGCCATTCCTTAGAATTGGAAACTGACAGCGAAACTGTGATACTGCGCGACTACCTTAATGACCATATTCGCTCCGGTCCATACTCATGGGTGCTTAATGCCCCTGATACAGGAATGGTGAAATGGAAGCAATTGGGCGGCCAGGAATTAAAAGAGCGCACTCTTCTTTTGAACAGGATAGAAGCGCAGGTAAAAAGGATTACCCGTTATAAAAGCATAGTAGATGATATTTTCAAAGTGGACAGGTCGGGGCCGACCAAATGGTTTGTGGAAAGCATCTGTGGTGCCATAGTAGACAATATCTACAACAACCTTCCCTATTATCCGGTAGAGGCTCTGGAGGTTAGTGCAGTTGACGGCACTTCAGTGAAATTGTTCAAGGCGCCCTACGGCGGCAGGTGCGTTGGCTATGCGGCCACCAAGGCCGGGGCCTTAAAATTTCAGGAATGGCACTGGCAGGTCCTGAATGGATCCTCATCCTATGGGGTTGCCAGGATAAAGGAATATAAAACAAATAGAGAAAAGCTAACCCGGGAAATGGATGAAATTCTGGCCAAACTGGTGGTGGACGGAAAAGTAGCCGGCAGTTGCAGCGGTTGTCATACACAATGATAGAACATGCTTCCCGATAAACCCAGTTAAGGTAAAATGTTCAGGCTCGAAAACAGTAAATTAAAAACCAATCTCAAAGGTAAGCTGATATCG
>CAITCX010000002.1 GCA_903890885.1 uncultured Dehalococcoidia bacterium | reverse complement strand
TACGAATATGCGCGAGGCTACCTGGGAGTCATAAGGTTTTCCGTAAACCGTCTCATCTGTTTCAGACAGACTGCCGGCGAGGTGCTTCCTGGATACCGCCTGAGGTTGTTCCGCCACACCGACTTTAATTTCCGTAATTTTTTCCTCATCGATTTCAACAACCGGTAACTTCTCATGATCCGGCTGCTGGAATTGTAATTCGTAAAGCTGACTATAAATACCGTTCCGGGCGAGAAGCTCTTCATGCCGGCCCCTGTCTACTATTTTACCGTTATCAACAACCAGAATAAGATCAGCTTTCTGAACCGACCTCAGGCGGTGAGCAATAATAAAAGTAGTCCGTCCCCTGGCAACTTCCCTTAAAGTATGCTGGAGCTGAAATTCAGTCTGGCTGTCCACGCTGGAGGTGGAGTCATCCATGATCAGAATGCGGGGATTCAACAAAAGCGCACGGGCGATGGCCAGCCTCTGTTTTTGTCCGCCAGAAAGCGTAATGCCTCGCTCCCCAACCAGGGTGTCATAACCATCCGGCAGGCTGGCTATAAAATCATGTAAACGGGCGGCCTGAGCAGCGGATATTATCTCCGCCTTACCAGCCTGGGGCCTTCCGTAAGATATATTTTCGCCAATAGATGCGGAAAATAAAAAGGTATCCTGAGCAACGATGCCTATATTCCTGCGTAAAGAAGCTAAGGTTAGCTGACGGATATCCCGCCCATCCAGCTCAATGCGGCCACCAGTGACATCATAAAAACGGGGGATCAAATTGGCTATTGTGGACTTGCCGCTGCCACTGGCTCCCACCAGTGCGATGGTCTGTCCCGGCAGTGCCTCGAAACTGATACCATCCAGAGTTTTATCCTCAGAACTGTAACCGAATGTGACATTCTCAAAAGCGACCTGCCCCTGGGCAACCGAGATTTCCTGGGCTCCAAAACTGTCCTTGACCTCTGAGACCTGGTCTATCACTTCATATATACGCTTTCCTGAAGCCATGGCCCGGGAAAAAAGCATGGTCACCCAGCCCAGCATGCGAACCGGCATGTTCAGCATCACTACATACAGAAGAAACTGTGCCAGTTGCCCCTGGCTCATAGTTCCTGCTATAACCTGACGGCCGCCGAACCAGAGGATGGCCGCCATAGCCAGTACAAGGGCAAAACTCATCACTGGACTGTTTGAGGCCAGCAGGTTATTGACTTCAATTTCCAGATTATAAAGAGTTTCAGCCTGCCTGTAGAATTTACTATTTTCATAACCCTCACGGGCGAAAGCCTTAACGATCCTGACACCTGTCAGGTTTTCCTGCACGATAGTGCCCAGATCCCCGTGGCCCTGCTGAATTTTTGCCCACATTCCCTTTAATTTCCGGTTGATTGAAATAGTTCGGTAGGAGATAAAAGGCAAAACGCTTAAGCTGATCAGCGCCAGTTTCCAGTTCAGAACTAAAAGCAAGAAAGTGATGGCGATCATCAATACAAACAAGTAAACACCCCGTAGCAGGGCAAAACCTATGAACATACGCACAGCTTCAATATCTACAGTAGCCCGGGACATCAATTGCCCGGTTTGAGACTGATCATGAAAGGCATAACTCAATCTCTGCAACCGATTATAGAAAAGGTTGCGCAAGTCGAAAGCCACTTTTTGCGAAAGATATTCGGAGAGATAGGCTTGCCAGTAATTGAAGAGACTGCGTATGAAACCGGCTCCCGCCACGGCCAGAGCAGTCATAATAAGCGCCAGTGATTGACCGGAACTTACAGCCAGATCGATGGCCTGCCCGGTTAAACGGGGAACTAACAAAGATAAACCGGCACCCAGAAACAAGCACAGATATGAAACCAGTGCACGAGGCCAATATTTCCAGAAAAGACCGGCAGTCCTTAAAAAGATGCGCATTTATTTAAATTCTATTTGATTGTTTCCAGCTATTCAAACAGCCACTGAAGTTCGTGACTTTAAGGTTCATTTACGTAACATCGTTTACGTAACTTCTTGACAAGCGGCTTCAGCTAATATACACTCATCTCCAATACAGTATCCACCCGAATAACAAGGAGTGCGCAATGAGCGAAGGAAACAGTAAAACCAGTACTGGAATCGAACAAAACTCATCTGGATTGCTATGTTACCTGGGTTGGTGGATTACAGGAATAATATTTTTCGTATTGGAAAAAGAGAACAAAAACGTTCGCTTTCACGCTGTGCAATCGATAATTGTATTTGGAATTCTATTCATTTTATTGTTTATCATCGGTCCAGTATTTAACCTTATTCCTGGTTTAAATGTTGCCACCATCATCATCTCTTTTCTGTCATTAATACTTTGGATTTTCATGATGGTAAAAACTGCTCAGGGTCAAATGATAAAGCTTCCGTGGGCAGGCAATATCGCCGAGAAATATGCCAATACAACACCCGCACAGCCAACGCAGCAACAGCCACCAGCTCAGCAAGACAAAGAAAAGAAAGAATAAAGAAGATGAGAAAGAGGCTTGAATAGAATGAAATTCAGGCCTTTTTTATTTCTCGACTGACCCGCGTCCAAATCAATTTTTCGATTTCTTTCGCGGGTAATGTGGCATCAATTATTTCCCAGCGGCGCTGTTTGGCCCCGGCCAATTTAAGAAATCCTTCTCTGACTTTGCGGTGAAATTCCAACGTTTCCATTTCAAACCGGTCGTTTGCTCCGGCTGTTTTACGGGCCAGGCCGACTTCAGGCGGCACATCCAGAAGAATAGTGATATCCGGTTTAATCCCCTGAGATGCGATATGATTTATGCGCTCCACAGTCTTAATATTTAAACCGCGGGCGAAACTTTGATAGGCCAGCGTAGAATCTGCAAATCTATCGCAAATTACATTTTTTTGTTCTTTCAGAGCCGGTACAATAACATCTGTTACCAGTTGACTGCGCGAAGCATTGAAAAGTAATACCTCACTGAGTGGAGAAACCGGAATTTCGCAAGACTTTTTTAACAAAAAGCGGATTTTTTCTCCCAGCGGAGACCCGCCGGG
>CAITCX010000001.1 GCA_903890885.1 uncultured Dehalococcoidia bacterium | reverse complement strand
AGCGTAATAATCCTGCACAAAAATTATACTTCTTTTGATATGAATGAGAGTGTATTTGGCGCCGGTACCGAAATGATCGTCAGCCGCCTGAATATAGCCGGTATCATGCATCAGCGCGGAAATTAAGCCCAGATTGATTTCCTTGTCCGTGAATTTTATCCCTCCCAGAAAGGCACCGTGAATTAGACGCGCCATGGCTAAAAGAACCAGCATTGTATGTCTTAAGTCATGATAATTAGTGTTGCATCTCTTGAAACCGGGATAATATCCTTTAAATAATTTTTCCACATCTTCGAAAGCTTGATCCAGATACTGAAAATCAAATTGAGGATTAATCAGAGAGGTGGTCGATTTAATTTCCTTTATGATTTCGTGATTATCCCGAATATCCAAAAGTTTTGTGTGCACAGTATTATTGGCATGTATATTCAATATCTACATTTCCCTTCCTCTAATTAATAATAACATATTTCCAAGAGATTATTTGAAAATATATGCAGGCTGATAAAGCATTTCGGAATTACGGCTACCATGATAAAGATCCACCTAAGAATCCGCCAGCGGTACCACCTCCAGCAGAAGATATTGTTACGGCAAATTCCGCAAAACCGGCAGTTGCATAATCAGGACTTGTACGGAGATTTCCGCAGGCGAGCAGACCAATTTCTGGTTGTGAATATGTTCCTGAATCCGGTGTCAGAAGTTCAGTGAGACGCAATGTACCGTTCACCGCGCTTGTACATGTTGCCGAACCATCATCACATATCTTGAGAACACTTATACCCGTGGCGTTAGGATTAATGGCATCCCACTGAAACTGGGGCTGAGAACCTTTTGGAGTGCCGCTCTCAATATGAGAAAAGAAGTCTACTGCTTGTTCCCATTGGCTGATATACTGAGGCACCCAGATCACATTAGCAAAATTGTTGCTGACATTATAGCTCCTCCTTAACTCTTTTATATCATAAGGTATCTCATTACCCGGTCGTGCCGGAGTTGTGTAACGCGAAGATGCGTCACCATAAAACAGATTGATATCGTTAACCTTAACTGCCGAGCCAGAACCGAGTACTAGCCTCTTTTCCTGGATACGGATATAAATAGAAGCATTGTCGTTAATAATCAGTCCGTCACTTTGATTACAACTGCTAGTGCAGCTTCCAGTGGGTTCAATCCAGTCCTGACGTCCCTTGGCATAGTCATCATTACTAATATCTTTAAAGGCCAGCCAGCGGAATGTGCCATCTGATTTACGCTCCCACAAAACTAGAAGCAGAGGCCCTATATTATATAGAGCAGGGGAAAAATCAGACGGTTTGGGCTTAATTGCGCCGGGAATGAAGTCAGTTGTTGCTGCGGGGAAATAATTACTGCCATTTACTCGCACCCTGTTAACACCGCCAATGCTCAGCCATTCATCGGTGGAAAATACACCGGTCACTGAAGTAAATCTGATTTTTCCTGCCGCATTGCCGCCCGCCCAGGACCCGGAGGTAATCTCCGGCGTTCCTTGGACAATTCCTGTTGCATGGCTTGTTGCCCCAACTATTGCATCACCGGGATTTATCGCCGTCGTTCCGGTTTGCCTGTTGAAATAGAGATTGGGTAGATCATACTTCATGAACGTTAAACCAAAGTATGCATCCGGCTCTGATAAACTTACCTTTTTAGCACGTATAGCCAAACCAATAGTGCCGGTCGTTAAAGCATTACCCGTGGCCGGTTTAACCTGTACATCATAGGAAAGCAGATCGTTTGATGAACTCCACTGGGTATTGATCAAGGTTGTATTATTATACCAAAAAGCTCCGCAGCTATAGGCACTGGCGCCGGAGCCGGTTGTCGAAAGAAAGTTGATAATGGAAAAAGCTGCTGATCCTCCACCTGATGTATTGAGAGTTTGAACCGTGTAACTTGTAATTGAAGAACTTTGAGAAAAATTAGCGCTAAGTTGAGCCGCCGTATCCAATTTTACAACAACCGGCGGCGTTGCGGTAGTGCTGTCAAAAATCGCCTGGTTGAAACTCAAGATGCGTTGCTCCGGGCCAACTTGTCCGCGGGATTGCGCTGTAATATATTTTTTAAATGT